>CANJQH010000013.1 GCA_947476335.1 Anaerolineae bacterium
ACCATGGAGACCGGTTCATCAGCGACGATGACGCGCGGCTTGAGCAGCAGCGCACGCGCAACGTTGATGCGCTGGCGCTGGCCGCCCGAGAGCTGATGTGGAAAGCGGCCCAGAATATCTTCCGGGCGCAGGCCGACGGCGTTGAGCGCCTCGTCCATCTTCGCGCGCGCTTCCTGCTTGCTCTTCGCCAGCTTGAAGCGCTCAATCGGCACCGTCAGCAGGTGATCGACCTGATAAAACGGGTTGAACACCGCAAACGGGTCCTGGAAGATGGCCTGTACTTCACGGCGATACTGCACACGCTCAGTGCCGGCCAGCTTGGTAATGTCTTTGCCTTTGTAGAAAATCTGGCCGCTGCTCGGCGAGATGAAGCCCAGCATGAGCATCGCCATCGTTGTCTTACCGCTGCCGCTCTCGCCGGCGACGGTGAGAATTTTCGGATTCTCTTCATCGATGATGAGAGAGAAATCATTCAGCGCCGTCACAGCTGCGCGCGAAATTAAACCACGGGTGTAGGTCTTCGTCACATGACGAAATTCGACGAGTGGGGTCATGCCGTCACCTTATCCTCTTCATAGAGCAGGCACGAAACGAAGCGCCCGTCCGGCTGCTGTTGCAGACGCGGCGTCACGACCATGCACTTCTCGGTTGCCTTCGAACAGCGCGGATGAAACGCGCAGCCGCTCGGAATGCGCAGCAGCGACGGCGCCAGTCCTGGGATGCCCTGCAGCACACCCTTGTTATCCAGATTCGGCAGGCTGTGGATCAGCGCCTGGCCATAAGGGTGAAAAGGATGCGTGAACATCTGCCGCACAGTGCTGATTTCCACCAGCTTGCCGGCGTACATCACCGCCACCTTGTCCATCGACTGCGCCATCAGGCCCATGTCGTGGCCGATCAGAATCACCGCACATCCAAGATCTTTCTGAATGCGGTTGATCGTCTCCATCACCTGGCGCTGCGTGACCACATCAAGCGCACTCGTCGGCTCGTCGGCGATGATGACCTTCGGCTTCAGCAAAATACCGATGGCGATGCACACGCGCTGCTTCATCCCACCCGACAGCTCATGGGGATACATCTTAAACACTTCACGCTTCAAATCCACAGATTCGAGCGACTGCATGCAGCGTTCGGTCATTGCCGAATTCGATATTGACGAATCGTGCGCACGAATTGCATCCGTCATCTGCGCACCAATGCGCATCACCGGGTTCAGCGAGTTCATCGCACCCTGCGGAATATAGGCAATCTTGCTCAGCCGCGCCTTGAGCATCTCACCATCGCTCAGCGTGACGAGATCCGTCCCATCGACGATGACCTTGCCGCCCTCGATGCGCCCCGGCGGCTTAATCATGCGCATCATCGCCAGCGCCATCGTCGATTTACCTGAGCCGGACTCACCGACCAGGCCCATCTTCTCGCCCGAGTTCAACGTGAACGACACGTTGTCCAGCGCCTTGGCGCGCCCGGCATCGGTGTAATAAGTGACTTGCAGGTCCTGAACCTGCAGAATAGGTGTGGACATACTTCAGTTCCTGTGCGGCAACTACTCAGCCTCAGACCAGTATTTCCTGCCAAACACAGCCTATTTTCTCCTGCTGGGCTCCTGTGAGACTCCTGCAAGAGAAAAAAGGGTGTGTTTGGCAACAAAAAAAATGAGAATATTAGCAAGCCTGAGCAGTTGCCATCTGCGCTTATTCGGATCGTCGCACGCGCGGATTGGCGATTTCGTCGAGGCCGACCATGATCAGCGTCAGTGCGCCGAAAATCAAGATCAGTGCCATGCTGGGCCACAACGGCCACCACCACCAGCCGTTGAAAAACGATGCTTGGTACTGCGCAAAGTAGACCGTATTGCCGATCAGCGGTTCACGCAGCGGCCCAAGGCCAAAGACGGCCAGGCCGAACGAGGCGAAGATGGCGCCGAACACCTGACCGACGAGTGCCGATCCGAGAAACGGCAGCAGATTCGGCATGATCTCTTTGAAAATAATTTCAAGATTGCTCATGCCAGAAAGCTTCGCCACGTTCACGAACATGCGCTCGCGCATCGAGAGCACCTGCGAGCGAATCACTCGCGTCGGCCCCATCCATGCCAGCATCACCACGATCAGCGCCATGGTGTCGACAGTGACGCTCTTTTTGTCGATGGCGCCGGCGATCAGCACCTGAATCAGGAACACCGGAATCGGCAGCAGCACTTCCGTGATGCCGCGAATTACTGTATCGATCGCGCCGCCAAAATAGGCTGATGTAAAGCCAAGCAGCGTGCCGACCAGCGTGCCCAGCACACCTGCCAGCAGACCAATGCGCGCCGTCTGGCCTAGGCCTTTGGCCATCACTGCAAACAGGTCACGGCCATAGAAATCGGTACCCAGTACAAAGCAGTTCTTGCCGATTTTCATCGTCGAGTCGAAGACACACAATGGATTCGGCGGCTGCTTCGGCTTGACAGCCAGCGGATACGCCAGCTTGTTGACGTCAGCCACCAAATGGCCTGTGATCGAAAACAACGTCAGAAACAACAGAATGGCCAGCCCGAATCCAAGGCTCTTGTTGCGGCGCAGATAGCGCAGCACCAGCGTAGACCGCTTCGGCTGCAGCACAGCCGCGGGGGAGTTGACAGCGAGTGTGGTCATTTCGAATCGATGCGAATGCGCGGGTCGAGCAACGGATACACGATGTCCACAAGAAGCATCAGCACCGTCACCGAAATGATGATGAAGAAAGCAATCCCGAAGATGACAAAGTAATCGTTCGCTGTGATCGCCTTGCCGAGCAGGCCGCCCAGCCCAGGCAGCCCAAATAGCTGCTCTACGAGCACGCCGCTCACAATAACCTGTCCAAAGGCGAGAGCCAAGCCGGTCACCTGCGGCAGCAGCGCATTGCGGACGTAGTAGTCGCGGAAGATCACCATCGCGCCGAGACCCTTGTGCTCAGCAAAGTTGACGTAGTCCTCACCCTGAATCGTGATGCCCATACCGCGCATGCCAAGCGCCCAGAACGCCACAGACGACAACACCAGCGCCAAACCCGGCAGAAGCTGATGCCGCAGCACATCGAAGATGAACTGCGCGGTAAATGAAACCCTCGTGCCGATTTCGTATGCACCGCCCATCGGCAGCAGTTTCGCGCGAAAAGCAACAAAGAAAATCAGCAGCAGACCGAGCAGATATGGCGGCACACCCTGCAGCATCATCATCGGCGCCATCAGGCCCTTGACCCAGCGTGGGCTCTTCGGCCACGCGGTGAGCGCGCCGAGCATATTGCCTAAGACGAAAGAGATCAACGTCGTCGAAATCAGCAGGCCGATCGTCCACGGCAGCGCTTCGAGGATCAACTCCCACACCGTCTTCGGATACTGATTCAGCGACGGACCGAGGTCGCCGCGCAACACGCTGCCCATGTATTCAGCGTATTGCTGCGCAAGGGGCTTGTCCAGGCCGAATTTCTGGTTGTAGGCCTGCACAATCTTTTCAAGATCCTTCGGCGCATAGCCTGTCGAGCGTGAAAGCTCTGCCAGGCGCTCGCGAATCGGATTGCGCGGAGAAATACGCGGAATGAAAAAAATGATCGTGGAGGTGACCCAGATCACGAACAGCAGGAAAAGTACACGTCGAACGAGATACATCAACCGCACGGTTTACCTCTCACTGGGAACCGGGATATGCCAAAAAATCCGCCGGCACTGGAGTACACCGGCGGATTTCGTCATCGGCAGCACAGTTTTATACTGCGCTGCCGACGTCTATGCACGCGTCGCAGCTTACGCCGCGGGCTTCAGGCTGGTGACCACCAGGTGGCCTGTGTGCGCCCAGAAAGCGCCGTTGGTGCCCGAACCGAGGTTGTCCTTGGTCGGCCAGTTCACCCAGCGTGTCTGGTTGTAGGCAATACGGTGCAGCCACTGGATGATCGGCACGTCAATGACCTGATCCCAGTAGATTTCCATCAGCTTGACGGTGCCTTCCACAAACTTCGGGTCCTCCGACGGCAGCGGTCCGATGTCGGCCACCAGCTTGTCGAAGTCCGGGTTGTTGTAGCGCGAGAAGTTGTTCGAACCAGCCGTGTTGCCCTGCGGCTTCAACGTGAAGAGCTCGAACACCGCATACGGATCCTTCAGCGAAGCGCCGTGGCCGAACATATAGAAGCCGGGCTTGCCGTCCGCCATGTTCTGATAGCCATCGGGGCCGAAGTTGATCGAAGCGTCGAAGCCGGCAGCCTTCAGCATTTCGACCAGCACCGGGACGATGTCCGCGTGGATGCCTTCGAAACCGTTGATGACGCCGGGGACCGTCGCCCCGTCCTTCTCCCACAGACCCTCGCCATTCTTCGCGAAACCAGCCTCGGTCATGAGAGCCTCAGACTCAGCAAGGTCGAACTTGCGGGGCTGATACTTCTCTTCGAGCGCCTTCACTTCCGGCGAATCAGCGAACTTCTGCAGGCCGGGATACAGCGGGAACGGGTAGATCGAAGCTACCGACGCGCCGTTGTACACCACTTCGTTCAGCTTGTCGCGGTCGATGGCCCGGTTGACGGCTCGGCGAACCTTGACATCATTGAACGGAGCAATCTGCGTGTTCATCCACAGCGAGTTCGGCCACCAGTCGAGGTAACCATGCGGTTCGTCCTTGCCCGTGTGGGTGGTGACCTTATCGTTCTGCTTGAGGATGTTGGCGATGATGTCGTTGCGGAAGTCCAACGCCGAATCGAACTCGTTGTTCACCACGCGCTGCGCGACGGTGCCCATGTCCGACGGGATGTTGACCATGATCACGCGCTCAACGGCCGGCTTGGCGACGAGGCCGGCTTCAACCGCCCACCAATCCGCGCGCAGGTCCATGACTTTCTGGTCCTTCGTCCACGTCTTGATCGCATACGCACCGGAGTGCGGCATGTCCTTCGTCACGGTGCCGTCACCGCCCACTTCCGCGCCCTTGAACGCCGTCACATCGGCTTCCGCCGAGAGAACGTGCGCCGGAACCATCGGAATGCCGGTGTCGAACTTCAGAGACAGCACTTCGAACTTGAAGCGCGGGGCCGGCTTCTTGAACTTGATCACCGCAGTCTGATCGTCGGCAACCGTCGTCTCGGCGACGAAGCCCGACACCTGCGTGTGATACGGCAGCTTCTCGTTGGAAGCCTGGCCGTCCAGCGTGAACTTGACGTCCTTGGCCGTGATCGGCGTGCCGTCGCTCCACTTCGCCTGCTTGCGGATCTTGACCGTCAGCTCGGTGAAGTCGGCGTTGTACTCGCCGCTCTCAGCAATCCAGGGGAGTTCCTTGTCCGCGAAAATCTGGAAGTAGAACAGCGGTTCCCACAGCATGGCGTTGCCATCCTGATGGGTGTAACCAGCCGTCCAAGGGTTCATGAGGCCGATCTGGTCGGCGCCCCAGCCCAGGACGAGGGTCTTCTCGCGAGGAATGTCGCCAGCAGCGGCTTCCTTGGGAGCTTCGGTCGCAGCGGGGGCTTCGGTCGCAGCCGGAGCTTCGGTCGCAGCGGGGGCCTCAGTCGCAGCCGGAGCATCAGCCTTGGTGGCTTCGGTGGGCTTCGGAGCTTCGGTGGGCTTCGGGGCAGCGGCCGGGGCGCCGCAAGCGGCAACCACAGCGCCGGCGCCGGCGAGCGCACTCAAGCGCAGCAGCTGCCTACGAGTCAATTTATTGTCTTTCATACAAACTTCTTTCCTCCTGAACTACTGATTAGATTCCAATCCCGCTTCGATTCAAAGCAACTCTTTACACATTCGACGATTGTGAGCCGCTCAAAATCCCACGTGTGCGGAGGGGCGACATTTTCATGTCGAGAGTTCCCTGTCGCATGGACGTATTTGTACACCAAGGTGGTGTGAAATGCAACTATTTGCGCATTGAAAATAAATTTGTCCAACTTTGTACAACAACTTGTACAGTTCTAAACCGTTTTACATCTTCATGTCGCCCTTATCCGCCGACGCAGTCGACCTTAAATGCCACATCCTGGTCGATGTGTTCCACCTGCCAGTGCAGCGTTCCCGTGTTCACCACATCGCGCGTCCACAGCAGACGGCCGCTGTTGGTCGCATACGCAGCAACACGGTACCTTCCCGGCTGCAACCCAAGCAGATCGATCTCCACGCCGCGGCTCGGGTCAGCGCGATAAGTGAACTCAACCGCAGACGCCTTTCCTGCAGAACGGGCAAGAACGTACTGCACAAGCGCGGAATCGTGGCGCCATGCGCTGTTGCGCACCCACACCAACACCCGACTGCAGCCAGCGGAATTTGCGCTGGCCTGCAGTCGCAGCGCCACGGCGGCGGGGCCGCCCGCCGTATGCACCTGCACAGCCGCCGGCGTCATGTGCCCGAGATCCTCGCCGCGCAAAAATTCCGTCAGCCCGCTGTACTGCCACCACAGTCGCCCAGGTTCAAGATAGTTGTCCCACCACCAGTACATCGACGAACCCGCCATGCCTGCAAACGCCGCCGCCCACAGTCCATTGTGCATTTGAATTCCCTGCCGATACGCCCCGGTCGCGTGCTCCATGTCGCTGTTCGCGCCAAATTCAGCGACGAGAATCGGCTTCACCTGCTGCTCCGCAACCTGTTGAAAGCGCGCCTGCCCGTCTGGCAGCGGCCGAAACCACGTCGGATCCCCCTGGATGTACTCATGGCGCTGCACCAGCTCGATCTCCGGCAGCGCCCATATGCGCGGGTCGCCGGCCACAGATGCATAGGAAATCGTGCGCAGATGACGATGTACATCGTACTGAGTGAGCACGCTGGACATCTCGCGCAGCCACGGCAGCAACAAGTCGGTCGCAAAGCCTGGTGCGCTGTTCACCTCGTTCATCCATTCCCACGCCAAAATATTGGGCGAGTATCCCCAGCGTGCCGCGATGTAACGCAGCTGATTAGCGTACGCCGCGCGCGCCGCCGGATCGGTAAGAAAATCATGCGGTGCCGCACAGGGACCGCCATTGGCGCGGTTATACGGATTTTCGCGCCAGCGACCGGCCGGATCAAACATGCCAGCCTCACTCAGCACCACAATCAGATAGATGCCGCGCGCCTCCGCCATGCGCAACACTGCATCAAACCAATCCATGCGCAGCTCACGATTCGCATAATTGCGCAGCGGCGTGTCCTGCCATTCTGGCAAAAACGACCACGGTGCCAGCCAGACGCGCGCCGCCGTACCTCCTGCCGCCGCCAGTGCATCGAAGCGCCGTTCGTATTCCTTCAAAGCATCATTCGTGTACCAAGCGATGTTCGCGCCCACAGGAAAAAATGAGGCGCCGTCGTCAAAACGAAGCATCGCTCGATTTTGCGCATCGACCCGCACGAACCCATGTGCAAAAGGGCCACTCATCGCCGCCTCTTCAACCTGCCAGCGCACCATCACCCCACTCCGCCACGCGCCGCCCGCTCGACGCAGCTGCGGCGTCGCCCGCCACTCTCCCGCCTCGCTCAGCGTGAAGCGCACGCGAAACGGCGCCGGCCCGTCAGGATTCGGAAACGCCGGCACCCACATCACCCCGCCCGTCGGTCCTGTCAGGCGCAGACGAACTTCAATTTGCGCCGCATCATACGGATTCGCCCCGCCAATCTGCACCTCGACCGGCACCTCAGACGGCTCCCAGCGACGCAGCTGCAGCGTCGCCGCCCCTGGCGCCAGACAAACCATGCAGCTCGCCTGCACAACCGCCGGCGCCACAGCCCCTCCCAGCACCAACAATGCCGCCAGCATCACTCTCAAGCTAAGTACAATCCAGTCAGGCAGGTCAGTCAGATCAGTCAGAGGGCAAGTCACTCACCCCTCCCTAAGTTCCTGTCCATAAGTTTTGTCCGGCAGATTCGCCTCCCCCGCAAAGCGGGGGAGGCGAATCTGCCGCCAGCACTTTTGGCGACTCACTTAGAAATATCACCCTTTTGGGTAAAGCACAGCCATTTACACGAGGCATCGCCGTAAATATACTTTATCCTATTGTGGTGTAGAAATTAAAATTCACTGCATACACTTAAAAATAATTGCCTTGCTTCATCGCGATACAAAAATACGCAACGGAACGCGCATTTCTATACGCAGATTCCATGAAGCTGTGCGTTCACAATCACACGACCCTACCCGCTGCACCATCACCCAAACGCAGAATTTTGCTCGCTCTGCTTCCAGTGAACGCAGATATTTCACTTTCTCTTATCAGTTAGCGTTCATGACTAACACTATTCAACCCAGCGCGCTAGTCTGTGCCTGTCACGTCTATAGCGAACGAATTCGATCTCTACTAACAGCGGCCGGTTTTCTGTTGCTGCCCACCATCGACATTGGGTCTGCGATGCACTTTTTTCAGCGTGATGAACGCCTGCCCGATCTCTGCATCGCATCTGTACAGGAAGGCGGCCTTGCGCTTGCTGAAATACTACAGCAGACAGAAACAAAATCTGCCGTTTCAGTTATGCTGTTTGATCAAGCCGACGACGTCGTTGCAGCGCGCAGCGCACTGCGCTTTCGCGTGACGGACTACCTGCGCGCGTCACAATCGGATGATGCGCTGATCGAGCGTATGCGGTGCTTTTTCACCACAATTCAGCCAGTGACCGCCTTCGACCACAACAAAGTTTCGTCCATCTCATCTATCTCATCCAACTTCTCATCCAACTTCTCATCCAACCTTTCATCCAACCTCTCATCCAACAACAATTTTCAATGGGACGCATCGCTCGCAGCAATTTACAGTGATGGTAATTGGCTAAAGCTCAGCCCAGTGGAATGGCGCCTGTTTGAATCACTGCTACAGCACCGGGGTGAAACCGTCACCACCCTTGAGCTCATCACGGGTGGTCTCGGTCGCACAGAGGAAACGCCGACTACGGCATCTCTGCTGCGCCTGCATATGTCACGACTGCGTTCAAAAATCAGCGGGCACGTCACACATGGGGTGAATATCGTCACGATGCGCAGCCGCGGTTACATGTTGGTCTAAGTGAGTCGCCAAAAGTTCTGGGGGCAGATTCGCCTCCACCGCAAAGCAAGGGAGGCGAATCTGCCGGACAAAACTTATGGACAGGAACTTAGGATAATGCGTCCAGCACCGCCCCGATGTCATCAAATACGTAGTCGGGCTGCACCGGATCGATGGCGAGCTGCTCGCGCGATGTGACGCCGCTCAGCACCAGCAATGTAGTCAGCCCGGCGCGCTGGCCACCCAGAATATCCGTGTCCAGCCTGTCACCCAGCACAGCCGTATTGGACGCGTCACCGCCCATCCGCCGCAGCGCCTGCACCATCATCTCCGGCTCTGGCTTGCCGATGATGCGCGGCGCAACATCGGTCGACACCTTGAGCGCAGTCAAAATCGACCCGTTGCCGGGAACAATGCCGCGGTCACCGGGGAAAGTCAGGTCCGGATTGGTGCCGATAAAACGCGCACCAGCACGGATCAACAGACATGCCTCGACAAGCTTGGCATACGTCAGCTGACGGTCGATGCCGACGACCACGTGGGTAGCGTCGAAGGGCAGCTCATCGTCGTTCACCACACGCGAACCAAGCGCTTCAAGCTCAGTGCGCAGGCCCTGCTCGCCGATCATATAGACGCGCGCCCCCGGTGCATGTTCGGCCAGCCAGGCCGCCGTAGCCTGCGGCGACGTCAGCACCTCTTCCATCGCCACGCGCACGCCCATGTGCGCCAGCTTAGCCACGAAGTCTTCACCACTCTTGCTAGCATTGTTTGTCGCCAGCACGATGCCGATGCCGCGCGCGCGCAGCCCGTCAAAAAATTCCACCAGTCGCGGCATCGGACGATCGCCATGCCACAACACCCCATCCATGTCGATGATCAAATTGCGAATGTCTGCGAGCGAAATCATCGTTATACCTCTTCCCCAAAACGCGCACTGTAGCGCCTGAACACAAAATACCCAAGCACAAGCACAAGCACCGCAGTCACCGCCGTGCGCAGCACAAACTCTGCACTCGTCAGCGTCCCGCGATACATCAGATCTTGATACATGTTCACGATCGATGCCATCGGATTCAGCCGGCGCAGCCAGATGGCGCTGGTCGAACTCGTGAACGCCGACAAGTCGTACCAGATCGGCGTCAGAAACATCAGCGCCAGCAACCCCAGCTCGAGCAGGAACTGCGTATCTCGATAAAACACGTTCAGCGTGGACAACAATAGCGCAATCCCGACGCAAAAAATGGTTTGAATCAATATCACCAGCGGCAACATCAGCCACGCCGCACTCAGCGCATGGCCTGAAACCAACGCCACCAGCACGAATACCGGCAGAGAAAGCAGGTAGTTGATCAGCGCCGACGTGACTGCACTGACCGGCAGCACCAGCCGCGGAAAATACACTTTTTTCACCAGTGCGCTGTTGCCCACCACACTGCCCGCCCCGCTCACCAGCGCTGCGGAAAAGTAATTCCACGACACCAACCCACACAGCACAAATAGATGTGCATGCGGCAGCTTCACCGCACCGACTACACCGGCGACGACGGTCATCACCATCATCATGCCGAGCGGCTGCAGAAACGACCAGAACACGCCCAGCGCCGAATTTTTGTAACGTGCCTTCAGGTCTCGCAGCACCAGCATGCGCAGCAGCGAGCGATATGCCCACAGCTCAGTCAGGTCCTGCACCAATGCGTGAATCATGCGGCGCCTCCACGGTGCAGCAACGAACGGTACACTTCAACCAGCGTCTGTGCGCCGGCACGCCATGAAAACTGGCTGTAGACGCGCGCACGCAGCTGTGCACCGAGCATGGCGCGCCGTATCGGGTCACTGGCAAGTTCAGCAATGTGCCCAGCCAGCGCACCGTTGTCGCCCAGCGGCGCGTAAACGCCGAGATCTCCGAGGATTTCGCGCTGCGCCGGCGTGTCAAATGCCACCGTCGGCAGTGCGAGAGACATATAGTTCAAAATTTTGCCACTCCCTTCCGTTAGCGACAGTTTGGGCGCGACGGCCACATCACCAAGCGCCAGCATCTGCGGCATGCGCTCGTACGGCACACGACCGGTAAAAATCATGCGCTCACTGATGCCAGCCTGCACCGCGCGTTCAAGCCACAGCTTCTGCTCCGGATAACCCATCACCAGCCAGCGCAACGGCAGGTTTTTCTTTTCCAGCAGCACAGCCGCATCGATAAGATTCTGAATGCCCTGGTGCTGCGCCAGCAGGCCGAGATACACCACCACGATCTCCTGCGGGCCAATGCCATACTCGGCGCGCAACGCCGCGCGCATATGCGGATCCGGCGCCGCCGCCGCACCACCGCCAGGGTCGACGCCATCTGGCAGCGCCTGCACGCGAATATGGGCCGGCAATGCCGCACGCAATGTATGCGCAGCGTGCAGCGTGCTGGTGACAACTGCTGCAGGCAGGCGCGTCACTCCATTTTCAATCCACTTGAACAGCCGATGCGCCATGCCGCCAGATGAGATGAAGCCATGCATGATCATCTCGTCGGTCAGGCTCCCCTGAAAATCGAAACATACCGGCACCCCAAACAAGCGCCCACACACACATCCAATAAGCGCACCTTCATGCAAATGCCCATGGATGACATGAAACTGCCGGCCGCGCCGCGCCGCGCCAGCCAGCACCTGCAGAAGCTTCCAGCCGAGCAGCACATCAAAAACAAATTTGTGCCGCGAGGAACCAACCTCGTACTCCGAACGCCAAGGCGTCGGAGCGGTGCGCACGATCGGCAGGCCGGGCACATCTTTGCCTTTGTGATATGTCACCACCGTCACTTCATGGCCGAGTGCCTGCAGCGCGCGCGCTTCCTCAAGGATGCGCACATGGCAGCCGTAATCGTTGAAAAACGATGTCGGCGCCAGGCTCAACACGCGCAACGGGGTGTCGACAGCCGCACTCACTTGCGGCCCTTATCTCCAGAAGGACGGCCGCCGAACATGTCAGCCATGCGCTGGCCGACGAACATGCCCAGCATCGATCGCCCCTGCGATTCGATGGGAACGGCTCCCGAGTCGCGCCCAGCGCGCCAGTCGTCAAGCCAGCGCTCGCGCCGTTCGGCCGCAGCGGCCAGCTGGTTCTTCGCTGCGTCGCCATCCTCGGCTTCGATCGCGTCACGCAGCGCCATGCACTCACGCATGAACTGGTTCAGCCAGTGCGATGAGGCTTTTTTGTCGGCCAGCAGCGCATCAACCAGCGCCGCCGCATTCGTCGTGCCAGCAGTGGCCGCGGCAAAGTCGGCGCCAGCCGCCCAGCCACGCTCCCTCCACGCCGCATCCTTCGATACCGTCGCCATCAGCAGGCCGGCCAAGATCTGCGGCAACACATCAACAGACAACGCCATCCCGTCGCGCTCCCGTGCATCCACGAACAACGGACGTGCGCCCAACGCCTCGACAAAGCCGGCAAAACCACCGAGATGTTCGGCGGAGCCACGGCCAACAAGTGACCACATCGCGCCCTTCAGCTTCGCCGCGTCATGCGGCGCATCGATGAGCACCGGGTGCAGCACCAGCGAACTGCTCACGAAAGCCACCGACTCCGGCAGGTGCTTGTCAGCCAGCGCCAAATTCACCACATTCGATCCGCCGACAACACACACCGTCGCGCCAGGCATAAGATCCGGCCCAATCGACTGCAACGTCAGCTCGACCTGATCAGGTGGAGTGGTGACGAAGACGATCGCCGCGCCGGCGCACGCCTTCGGCAGATTCCACTCTTCACGGTCGGCCGCCTTCAGCTTGAGCGCTTCGCGCGCCGCCTCACGTTTTTTGTCGTGCGCCACGACTTCGAAATTTTTATTGACGGCTTTCAGCGCCAGCCCGAGGAGGGTGCCGATCGGCTCGCAGCCAACCAGAGTAATGCGTGTGCTTGCCATGAGAGTTAGAGCGCCAGAAGAAATTGTGCCAGTTGTGACGCAGGCACGGTCACGAGCGTGCGAATCAACCCCAGTTGGGACAACAGCAGCACGACGATGAAGCCGTACTGTCCGATCTGCGCCATCAGCGAACGAATGTTTTCGGGGGCGAATGCCATCAGCACCGTGCCCCCATCAAGCGGCGGCAGCGGAATCAGATTGAAGAACGCCAGAAATAAGTTGATCTGCACGGCGAGACCACAGGTCATGCCCACGACCGTAAACAAGCCTGAAGCTGGGTTCAGCAGCAACGCGGCAAGGTGGTAGATCAGCGTAAATACCAGCGCAACGGCGATATTCATCAACGGGCCGGCGATGGCCACGGCCGCGTGCTTCATGCGGTAATCGCCGCGGAAGTTGTATGGATTGATCGGCGTCGTCGCCCAGCCAAAGCCAAAGACGAGAAAGAAAATCGATCCCATCAGGCTGAGATGCTTGATCGGATTGAGCGTGATACGGCCGGCAAGGCGCGGCGTCGGGTCGCCGAAATAGTCGGCAACGAGCGCGTGCGCCAGCTCATGTAGCGGAAATGCGACCAGCAGAATTACGGCGATGACGCTTGCGTAGGCAAGGGCAGACGCAGCATCACGAGCGGAGATGGCCTGAATCAGGCCACCAAGAGGTCCTCCCATAGGGACGGGATTATACGGTCCGGGAATGACGGACTTCGGCGGGGGGGTGCATCCGCTGTACCCCGCCCTATAATCTCATTCTTCATGGCGCCGATTACACTCACACCGCTCGCGCTCGGCGACGAGGTGCGGCTGCGCAAGCCGCATCCATGCGGCGGCTTCGAATGGATCGTCGTGCGCGTCGGCGCAGATATCGGCCTGAAATGCACCACATGCGGGCGGCGGGTGCTGATCTCACGCCGTGAGTTCGAGCGAAGACTGGATCACGTGCTGCGCAGAGCAACGATCACGAATTCAGAATCTGCTCAGTCATCAGTCGATAATTCTTGAAAATCGCCACCCGCCTCCCCCAAATCCACACGCAATGCTGCTTCCAAAAGAGATGCGGGCTGATGATTTCTGGGCAGATTGCTGAAGTCTGAGTTTCGCCTGCTAAGCCGGACCAGATAAATAAGTAAGAGGAGGTCGCACGAATGACGCGCATCGTACTGCTGTACGGGGACACAGGAGGCGGACATCGCAGCGCCGCTCAGTCGATCGAAAAAGGGCTGCACATCGTCTACGACGACAAGGTGCAGACGGAGCTCATCAACGGCCTGAATTACGCGCCAAGCGCATTTCGCCCCCTCACCGAGGGGTATCCGATCTGGGTCAATTACGCCCGCACGCTCTACGCGCTGGGCTTCCACGCCAGCAACCAGCGCCGCCGCGTCATCGCGCTGCGCAACGTACTCGAGCCGATCGGCGAAAAAGCCGCCGCTGAAATGCTGCACGATCATCCGGCCGATATCTACGTTTCGTGCCACCCGATCTTCAACCACACCGTCCCGTTCGCCATCGCCGCCACCCGCATGCGCTCACGCTACATCCACGTGGTCACTGATCTGGTCTCCGGCCACGTCCTGCATTACACGCCGGAAGTTGATCACTGCATCGTGCCGACGGATGAAGCGCGCGAAGAGGCGATCCGCAATTTCGTGCGCATCGACAAAATCAGCGTGACGGGACAACCCGTAGCACCCGATTTCCGCGCCCGCATGGGCACCCGTGACAAGCTGCGCAAAGAACTCGGCCTACTGGACGACAAGCTGACGGTGCTGCTGATGGGCGGCGGCGATGGCATGGGGCGGCTGGAAGTTACCGCCCGTGAACTCGCGCTGAGCAACCTGCCGATTCAACTGCTGATCGTCGCCGGCCGTAATCGAATAGTCCGCGAGAACCTCGAATTCATCAACCCGCGCGTGCCGTGGATGCGTGTGTTCGGCTTCGTTGAAAATGTGCCGGAAATCATGGGCGCGTCCGACCTGATCATCACTAAAGCCGGGCCGGGCACAATCTGCGAAGCATTCATCGCCGGCCTGCCGATCATGCTCTACGACGCCGTCCCAGGCCAGGAGGAGGGCAACGTGCACTACGTAGTGGACAAGGGCGCCGGCGCATGGTGCCCAAACCCGGCCGCCGTGCTGAAGCAGATGCGCACATGGATCGCCCAGCCGGAAGGACTGGCCGCCGCAAGCGCTGCATCGATGGCGCTGGCCAAGCCAGACTCGGCACTCGATATCGCGCGCGTCATCGGCCAGTTCTTTCCACAGCCTGCATAAAGAAGCGCATGTGCCTCTTGAAGGGGCGAACCGTGCAAAAAATTCGCCGTATTCGCCCTCCCCTTGTCATTGCAAGACGAACCGCTGGCGCGATTTAATCGTCTTTGTCGTCGTCGTCGTCGTCGTCGTCGTCGTCGTCGTCGTCCCACAGGAAGAGATCCTCGTCATCGTCGTCGTCGTCGTCGAGATCTAAATCTTCCTCCTCATCTTCGTCGTCCTCCTCGTCGGCAATCGCTTCCAACGAGGCAACTTCATCGTCGTCCTCATCTTCTTCTTCTTCGTCGTCGTCGTCGATTTCAATCTCGAAATCTTCCTCGTCATCCTCGTCGAGTTCGAGATCCTCGTCCTCACCCTCAGACCGACGAGGATCTGCGGCAAGGTCGAATTTGACAACGCCTGCAAGCGCCAATAGTTCGATGTGTTCTTCTGAATACGACTCAAAAGTCGCGGCTTCAAGCTGTGACGATCCAAACATAATGCCTCGATATAAAAGGGGCAGCTACAACTTGGGCGGATTATAAGAATGGCAAAGAGCTTGTCAACGTTTTGGCGGTACTTGTCGGTATTTGTATTGGCACAATCGCAGTAATTACAGTAACCGTAACGACTCAGGCCGGCCAATTTTCCAACGCGAAACACGCCATTCCTTACCCCTTCGGGGTAAGGAATAGCGTGTTTCGCGGGAAATACTGATTTGGGCCTGAGTAGTTACCAGTAATCACTGTAGTCGCCATGATCACGGTAAAGACCAGGGCCAACTCAAGGCTCAGATCAGCGTTTCGCGATGAACAATTGGCGCACTCGCGTGGTTGCCCTAAACGTCTGGCTCGCAGCCGCCAAAGCGAGCGCGGCGCACATCCAGGTCACAGAGTTATGAAAATCGATGTTGAAGAAATAATGATCGAAAATGCCGGCAAACAGCGCGCCAATCACCGACGCATGCGCCCCGAGGAAAATTGCCGCGGCATGCGCATCCTCACGCACGTACGGCCATGCACGCACCGCCCCAGCCGCCAGCGCGCCGATTACGGCAACGAACGCGGCCATGCCGAGTACGCCCATCTGCTGCAGAATCAGCAGATACATGGATGACACTCCAACATACAGGTCGACATCAGGAGAACCGGTAAAGCCCACGCCCAGCACCGGATAGCGCTCGATTAAGCGAAATGCGTCCTTGTACTCACCAAAGCGCATCTGCGTCGAGAGATCGTTGCCTTGGAAACCGGCGATGAAGTGCGACACCAGCTCACGCGTCTGCGGCAGCACCAGCACCAGCGCGACGATGAGCAGGCCCAGTCCAAGCAGACGCCGATAACGCAAAACGCCAATCACACCCCCCGCCAGCAACAGCCCCAGCATCGCACCGCGCGACACCGTCGCCACCAGCGCCATCCCCATCACACCAAGACAGGCCACAGCCAGCCAGCGCGGCACAAACGGACGCTCAATCACCAGCTGCGGCAGGCACAGCGCGGTCGCCAGCAGCAGGTAGCCACCAAACGCGTTCGGATCGATCCACAAGCCAGTGGCACGCTGTGTCAAAGTCGGATCATCCAGGATGAAGCGCAACACCTCAGGTCCGCTCGGGTAGTCGAAAATGCGCAGGACCGATAGAACGCGGACCGCCACCTCATCAGGCATCACATACAGCACCAGGCCGAGCAACGCCGAAAAGCCGCCGAGCAGCAGCGTGAACTGCACAAAACGCGTCTGCATGTCGACGTCGCCACGCAGCACGCGCGTCAACACCAGCAGCAGCGTCAGGCTCATCAGCATCTCGCCGAAACGCCGCAGCACCAGCGTCGTCAGTGCCCCATTCGGCACACCAACGATGAACGACGCCACCGCCACCAGCATAAGCGCAGCAACCGGCGCATCAACGTATGCGTGGACGCGCACGACGCCGTCTATCGCAGGTATTGCCGGATTACGCCGCAGTTGCGTCGCGATCAACCCCAGCACGGCAAAATCGAGCAGCGTAGGCTTAAAGCCGATGCTCACCGGGCTGGCAAAGCGCGGGAAAAGTGCCACAACGGCAAGCAGCAGAAAAAGCGCACGCGACACGTTGCCGAGCAGCCAGACGGCAGCCGGCAATGCCACGACCAGCGCGACGAGGATCAACGCATTGAACGGCGCAACCGCCGTGAGCGCACCCAGAAAAGTCACAGCCACAGCGCCAGCCGCTACGATTTTCCATTCAACGCTCCGCATGCTCGAGTGCCTCAGCCGGCTGTTTTTCACACTCGTTTCCTTTTGCAGTTACTTGCAGTTACTTGCAGTTACTTGCAGTTACTTGCGGCCACGCAAAATCAGGACGGGAAACAACTTGCCTTCCACGGCTCACCCGCTGGCCTCCTCAATTGCATCATTCCTTCCCTTCTCTTCCCTTCTCTTCCCTTCCCTTCTCCTACGCACTATTTTCAAATTTCCAAGCCTGCTTCTTCAGGTTCAGATTTTCAGAGTTAAGAGCAGAGAAAATCGGGGAAGGGGCTGATGCAATTCAAAAAACGGAGAAAAGCAAGGCAAGATGGCAAGCCGAATGATTCGCCCGCACTGCCTGATGCACCGGCGCGAAACAAGCGGTCAATCTTTCTTGCTGCTTGTTTCGCGCCGGTGCATGAAATCTCAAAACCACCATCGGTCCTGAGCAGAGTTACTTGCCGGAAGCCAGCAGCTGCGCCTGCGCCGCATTTTTGGCGGCCAGCAGTCCCAACTTCGTCTGGTTCATCTCGATAATGGTGTCCACCAAACCCAGATTTTTCGCCTGCTCCGCGGTCAAGTAAATGTCGCGGTCTGTGTACCTGAGAACCTGCTCCTCATTCATGTGCGTGTGCTTCATGATGATGCCGTTGAGCATCTGCTTGATGCGCAGGATCTCGCGTGCTTGAATTTCGATGTCCGACGCCTGACCCTGTGCGCCACCCAAAGGCTGGTGCATGTGCACCGTCGCATTCGGAAGCGCATAACGCCGGCCATGCGTGCCAGCCAGCAGCAACAGCGTGCCAAAGCTTGCCGTCAGACCGACGGCGTACGTCTCGACGGGCGCCTGAATCATCTGAATCGTGTCGTAAATCGCCATTCCAGCGTACACCTGGCCGCCGGGCGAGTTGATGAAGAGCCGGATTTCCTTCTCCGGATCCTCGCGCTCCAAAAAGAGCAGCTGCGCAACGATCGAGTTCGCCACCTGATCATTAATCCCTGTGCCCAGATAAATGATGCGCTCTTTGAGCAGCAGCGAATAAATGTCGTAAGCGCGCTCGCCCCGTCCATCGCGCTCGATCACCATCGGGATGATGTTCTCGATCGGGTCGATGCGGCGTTCACTGCGAAGGTCCGAAAAAGTCATATTCGTTTCTCCTTATGGCGTCCAGCAGGCGGATCGACCAGCGCCCCGCCCACGCCTGAGGCAATGAACAGGGACACTGATTCGTTCTGCAAGACGCTGCAAGGTGTACCGCGCGCCGATTAGATACACGTTAGCGGCGTCGGCCGGCCTACGCCTGCACCTGTGCTGCCTCGCCCTTGGCAATAGCGACCATGCAGCTCATGACCTTGCCAGACATCAGGTTGTTGCGCACCGAATCGCGCGTGTTGCGATCAGCAAGCAGCTTGCGCACTTCGCTCTGGCGCGAACCATAGCGCACCGCCGTGCTCTCAACTTCCTGCGCCACTTCATCTTCGCTCACCACGAGCGCTTCTGCACGGCCAATCTCGCGCATCACCAGCCCGCGCTTGCCACGACGTTCGGCCTGCGGGCGCAGCTCTTCGCGCACCGCGGCCTCATCCTTGTTCTGCATGGCCAGGTACTCTTCCCACGGCAGCCCGCTGTCGCGCTTCACATCTTCCTTGAAATCCTGCAGCAGGTCGCTCAGGCGATCCTCGAAGAACGCCGGCGGCGCCTTCACATCAGCCAGATCAGCGAACGCATCGAGCACCAGCAGCGAATAGTCCGAATCCGCCTGGCGCTGCTTGTACGACAACATCTGCTTACGCACATCCTCAATCATTTCAGCGATGGTGCTGAAGGCGCTGGCTGCCTGCGCCAGCTCGTCGTTCAGCTCCGGCAGCACGCGGCCGCTCACACGCGTCACTTCGATGTGCACATCGACGACCTTGCTGCGCAGCGCCTCGGTCTCGTGATCTTCGGGGAAAGTCACCTGCACATCCTTGTGCTCACCAGCGCTCATGCCGACGATCGCCTCCGCCAGGCCAGGAACGTTCATGCGCTTGGCATCGACGACCATACCGCGGCGCGACTGCGAACGAAGCACTTCTTCGTCGCCGCTCATGCCAACGATCGTGCCTTCGATCAGATCGCCCATTTCAACCGGGCGCTCCGCTTCGGTGACAATCGCGTTTTCTTCGCGGATGTAGCTCAGCTGCTCCTGCAACTCGGCCTCGTCGATGGAAACTTCCGGCGCCGGCAGGCGAATCGACTTGTACTCCTTGAGATCAATCACGGGCTCGAGCGGCACAACAGCGATCAGCGCGAACGGTTCCGCCTTCAGATCATCGATTCGACCCGGACCGTACGGCTCAATCTTCGCTTCGTCCAGCGCAGCCGGATACAAATCGTTCGCCAGTTTGTTGGTGACCTCGGCCATGAAGGCCTCTTCGCCACCCATCGCACGAACTACGGCCGCCGTCGGTGCATGACCCGGGCGAAAGCCCGGAATGCGCACCTGCTTGCTCATCTCTCGCGCCACATCGCGGCGCGCTTTTTCGACATCGCTCGCATCGACGCCGATGGTCATGCGTGCTTCATGGGTTTCCAGAATTTCGACTTGAAGATTCATGTTGATTCGCTCTCGCACTCCTACTATCTATCTATCGATCACACCCGCACCCGACAAACTGTTTCCTCGACGATTTTCTCCGATTCCAAGTTGTCGGACGCTCTAAGTGAGTCGCCAAAAGTTCTGGCGGCAGATTCGCCTCCCCCGCAAAGCGGGGGAGGCGAATCTGCCGGACAAAACTTATGGACAGGAACTTAGTCAGTCACATGGGGACGGTGGGACTTGAACCCACACGCCTTGCAGCACCCGATCCTAAGTCGTGCGCGTCTGCCAGTTTCGCCACGTCCCCGAGTATCCGCGCCCAAAGGCGACGGCCGATTATACTTGCGTGGCGCGGCATTTGGCCCTCCGCAATCACAATGCACAAATTTCGCCTCCCGCTCGAACGACTGGGGCTGCTGCTGATCACGATCATCGCCCTCGGCGCCCCGCTGGCGCTGGGCTTTTTCAGCTATCTCGCGCTCAACGACGGCATAGACCTGAACGCCTCCGACTCGCTGCACGCCAGCCGCATCTGGCTGGTCCGCGAAAACCGCCGCTTCACAGCGCTCGCAATTTCGACCCGCAGCGGCGCCGCAGCTGCAGACGACGCACCTGATCTGCAGTGCGCCCGCACATACTTCACCGCACTGCACTGGTCACCGAAAATTTCGCTGGAACGCGTCGCCGGCGCCTGCACCTGCTACACCCGCGTCGATGACACCCTGCGCGAAGCAACTGCGCCCTGCGCAAACTGATCCGATTCACGATGCTCACTACTCTGTACCTCGTCCGCCACGCCCACCCGCTGCAAAACAGCGGCATCGCCTACGATCGCGTCCCCGGCCCGCCGCTGGATGACATTGGCCGTGCTGAAGCAGCGCGCACCGCACAATTCCTGCGCAACTGCGGCCTGCATGCGCTGCTGTGTTCACCACTGGAACGCACCCGCCAGACCGCCGCCGCCATCTCTGCAGCGACCGGCATCACCGCCGTCATCGACGACGCACTGGCCGAACATCGCAGTGACGAACGCTTCGAAGACGTCAGCACGCGCACAGCCGCATGGCTCGCACGCATCGAAAATGGCCCGCACAGCGTGCTCGCCGCCGTCACACACGGCTCACCCATCCGCGCTCTGCTAAAACTCTTGTCGCACGACAAGCTCGATCTGACGCGCTTCCAATTCGCCGGCGGCAACCCGGCGCCAACCGCCGGCGTCTGGCGTGCTGACAAAACAGGCTCAACTTGGCAGATAGCGCTCGTCTTCGAAGCACAACACACCCCCACGGTTTCCACACACTCATGAAAGTCAACTCAGGCACCGCCCGCGGCCGACCGCTGCGCTCCGTCCCCGGCGACACCACACGACCGATCACCGACATCGTCAAGCAGGCGCTGTTCAACATCCTGATGGACGAAGCGCCTGGCACGCGCTGGCTCGATCTGTTCGGCGGCACCGGCGCCGTCGGCATTGAAGCGCTCAGCCGCGGTGCTGCGTCGTGCGTCTTTCTGGATACCGCACCAGCCGCCATTCGCACCATCGAGGAAAACCTGCGCAACACCGGCCTGGCCGACAAGGCAAAGGTCATTCGCCAAGACGCATTGCGCCACATCGCCGGCCGGCCAAATGTGCAATACGACTTTATCTATATCGCGCCACCACAGCAAAAAGGGCTGTGGAGCCGCGCTATGGCCATCCTGGACGAGAATCCAAGCTGGCTGGCGCCCGGTGGCACCATCGTCGCACAAATTGCGCCCGAGGAATTCATCGCCCTCGATCTGCGCAGTCTGACGCTGGAAGAAAAACGCACCTACGGCCGCACTATGCTGTGTTTTTACAGCGCAGCGGAAGCATAGGGGCGGCGCAAGGCGGCGCAAGACATACGTCGCCCCAGTACCTCATACCACTCGGAACTCGGAACGCGGAACTTCGTCATCCCCCCACCGTAATCACCGACGGCACCGTCTCCAGCGAATTCGTCAGCACCGGGTCGAACCCACCGCGCACCCACAAACCCGACGAGGCGCCGCCGTCGAGATTCAGCGCAGCCTGCACCTCCAGCGACTCCTCAGCCGCCAGATAGGTCGCCAGCTCCGTCAGCGTCCACGCCGCCGTCTGCCCAACGCCAAGCAGAACGCGGCCGCGGGCGTCGACGGCGACGAAGCTGCGGCGATTGCGCTCACCATTTTCCGGGATGCCGGGCACAACGGCGCCGTCCTCCACCAGCATCGGTACGCTCTGCACTGCCTGCGTAATCGCCGCATCCGCCCGATACGCGCTGCGGCGCAGCCATTGCAGCGTCGCCGCACCCTCGCGCACCGCAAACATCCCGCCAAAACCCTTGTAGGTCTGGCCATGCACTGCGCCGTTGACGATCAGCAGCGACGCAGTGCGCTTGTCCTCCAGAAAATAGCCGGCATTGATCACCGCCGCCGCCCCCGTCGCGTTGAACCACTCGTGCACCAGCCGCGGCGAATCCGGCGCGTAGCGCACGCGCAACGCCTGCCGCGCCGGATCAACCCGCAACACCACCAGCAACTCGCTGTGCTCCCCAACGCGGCCGCGTATCAGCAACACCTCAAGCCCAGGCTCCACCTCGCGCCAGCGCCCGTCATACTGCGGCACCTCCGCCGTCGCCGGCACCGGCGCATCTGAGGCAACAGGTGCGCGGGTCGCAGCAGCCGCCTGCGCTGGCACCACCGGCACGTCCGGCGTCGGGCGCAGAGTAGCAGTGGCCACCGGCCGTCCGATGCTGCACGCCGTCAGCAACAGCATGGCCCATACGAGCATCCCCTTCATATGGGGAGATTTTATTCGCTGACAATCTACCCGCGCCCGCCGACGTAGGACGAATGCGGCGCATCCGCAGTTTGGGGCGAATTTCACGAAATGGCGGCGGCTGTCACCTGGACCGGGACCGAAGGTCCGCAGCGTCGCGCCTTCGGCGCTTTTTCCGCGGAACATGCGCCCCGGATGGGCGGAGCACCGACGGTGCGCAAGCCCCGGGTGACGGCGACGCAATGACGCGCTGTCAAATTTCGCGCCTTTTGGCGAATGCACCCGGACGCATGCACCCCTGTCCGTCGTCCGTACAATTCATCCCGTGAGCACACCCGAATTCATCACCGTCATCGGCGGCGGACTCGCCGGCACCGAAGCCGCATGGCAAATCGCACAGCGTGGCGTGCGCGTGCGTCTGCACGAAATGCGCCCAGTTCGAAAAACCCCCGCCCACACCACAGACAAGCTCGCCGAGCTCGTCTGCAGCAACTCGTTCGGCGCCGACGACGTTACCAAGGCGCCTGGACTGCTCAAACACGAAATGCGCGCACTCAGCTCGCTGCTCATCGAGTGCGCCACCGAGGCCACCGTGCCCGCCGGCGCCGCACTCGCCGTCGACCGTGATGTGTTCGCCGCCGCCGTGACGGCGCGCATTGAATCGCACCCACTCATCGAAGTGGTGCGTGAGGAAGTCACCGAAATTCCAGCCGGCATCGTCATCGTTGCCAGCGGCCCGCTCACCTCCCCCGCACTCGCCGCCGACATCGCGCGGCGCAGCGGCAGCGAGCACCTCTATTTCTGGGACGCCATCGCACCCATCGTCACCCTCGAATCGGTCGACTTCGGCATCGCCTTCCGCGCCTCGCGCTACGGCAAAGACGCCGCCACCCCCGAAGGCGAACCCGAGGCGCAGGGCGATTACATCAACTGCCCGATGACGAAGGACGAGTACTACGCCTTCATCGATGCGCTGATCGCCGCCGAAACCGCCGCACTGCGCGAATTTGAACTCGCCGAAAAAGACCATTTCTTCGAAGGCTGCCTGCCCGTCGAAGTGCTCGCCCGCCGCGGCCGCGACGCACTCGCCTACGGGCCAATGCGCCCGGTCGGCATTCGCGACCCGCGCACCAATAAGCGCCCCTACGCCGTCGTCCAGCTCCGCCAGGACAACGTCGCCGGCACGCTCTATAACCTCGTCGGCTTCCAGACGAACCTCAAATTCGCCGAACAGGATCGCGTCCTGCGCATGATCCCCGGTCTCGGCAGCGCCGATTTCGTCCGCTATGGCGTCATGCACCGCAACACGTTCATCAATTCGCCCACGCTGCTGAATCCAACGCTGCGCTTCCGCGCATCAGAAAACGGCGATCCGCTCTTCTTCGCCGGCCAGATCGTCGGCGTCGAAGGCTACGCCGGCAACGCCGCCACCGGCTTGCTCGCCGGCATCAACGCCGTGCAGGCGCTGCGTGGCCAGCCGGAAATCGTGCTGCCCCAAACCACCATGCTCGGCGCGCTCTGCCACTACGTCACGCACTGCGAACCCAAGCACTTCCAGCCAATGAAGGCCGCCTTTGGCATCTTCCCACCCCTCGAAAATCCCTCGCGCGACAAACGCCAGCGCGCCGAGGCCTACTCCGCCCGCGCCTGTGCCGACCTCGAACGCACGCTCGAGCAGCACCCGGAGCTGCGCGCCTAAGTAAGTCGCCAAAAGTTCTGGCGGCAGATTCGCCTCCCCCGCAAAGCGGGGAGGCGAATCTGCCGGACAAAACTTATGGACAGGAACTTAGCCCATGTCTGGATTCCTCGCCGATGCCGACCTCGGCGTCAACCCCATCGAAGCCGCCCGCCTGGCGCACCTCGCCGCCGGCCGCAGCTACGTCGACCTGACCAGCAGTAATCCGACGGCGCACGGCCTGCTCTTTCCGCCGAAAATCCTGCGCGACGCCGCCGCCGGGTTCTGGGAAAAACGCCGTTACCTCCCAGACCCGCATGGCGCCCTGCCCGCTCGCGCCGCCGTCGCCGAGTATTACGCGACGCGCCGTGCACCCGGCGCCGGCCCATTCGACCCCGAACAGATTTTTCTCACCGCCAGCACCAGCGAAGCCTATGGCCTGCTCTTCGCCCTGCTCACATCGCCCGGCGACAACGTGCTCGCCCCGCGCGCGACGTATCCGCTCTTCGAGCATTTCGCCGCCGTGCACCACGTCGAACTGCGCACCTACGAACTCGACGAACGCCGCGGCTGGGCTATCGACGAACACAGCCTGCTCAACGCCGCCGACGAACGCACGCGCGCGGTCATGCTCGTCTCGCCACACAATCCCACCGGCATGGTCATGCGCGCACCAATCCCAGCGCTCGACGCGCTCGGCCTGCCGCTCATCTGCGACGAAGTCTTCGCCGAGTTCACCCGCACCACGCCCGCTCCGCTCATTGCCGCACTGCACCCGCGCCTGCCCTGCTTCACGCTGAATGGCATCAGCAAGCTGTTCGCACTGCCGGACCTCAAGCTCGGCTGGGTGCTGATGAACCCGCCTGCCGCCGATCGCTTCAGCACACGCTTCGAAATTCTGAACGACGCCTTCCTCAGCGCAAACTCGCTCACACAACACATGCTGCCGCATCTCTTCGCGCATGGCATGCCGTTCGTCGAACATATGCGCACACATTTCCGTGCCGGCATCGACCTGGGGCTGCACCTGCTCGAGCCATACGCAGCCATCCAGGTCATTCCACCCGACGGCGGCTACTATCTTTTCCCGCGCGTCCACGGTTGGGATGATGAAGACGAACTCGTGCTGCACCTGCTCAACGCCGGCGTGCTCGTACATCCCGGTTATTTTTATGGCCTCGACGCCGAACGCGATGGCGCACATCTGATGATCTCGTGCCTGACGAATCCGGAAGCGCTCGAAAGCGGAGCGGCGAAGATTTCAGATTTTAGACTTAGCGGTTGTGGCGAATCAATCTGAAATCTGAAATCTGAAATTTAAAATCTCTCCTATGCACATCGTTCACGTCTCAGTCCATGTGAAATCCGACGCTGTAGAAGCCTTTCGCGCAGCGACAATCGACAACGCGCACAACAGCATGCAGGAGCCTGGTGTGCTGCGCTTCGACGTGCTGCAACAGCCCGACGATCCGACATGCTTTCTTCTCGTCGAGTGTTATCACACGCAGGCCGACCAGCTCACCCACCGCGAAACGGCGCACTACCTGCGCTGGCGCGACGCCGTCGCCGATCTGATGGCCGAACCGCGTGCGGCGACGAAATTCGCACCAGTTTTCTGGTCCGCCGGAGACGCCCGATGAGCATCTCACCCATCACCTCGCCCATTGCCCCATTCGAATTCGCCACAGCCCAGCGCATCATCTTCGGCCCAGGCAAGGCCGCCGAAATCGGCCGCATCGCCGCCGGCTTCGGCAGGCACGCACTGCTCGTCACGGCCAGTGCCGCACGCACAACGACGATTCGCGCTACGCTCGAAGCCGCCGGCGTCGCGGTCACACTTTTTGAAACGCGCGGCGAGCCGCGCATCGAGACGGCCAACAACGGCGTCACAGCAGCACGCGACGCGCAGGCCGACGTCATCATCGCCGTCGGCGGCGGCAGCGGCATCGACACGGGCAAGGCCATCGCCGCGCTGGCCACAAATCCGGGCGGCGCGCTCGAATACGTCGAAGTCGTCGGCCGTGGAAAAGTGCTGCAAAATCCGCCGCTGCCCTTCATCGCCATTCCGACTACTTCCGGCTCCGGCGCCGAAGTCACCCGCAACGCTGTGCTCACTTCAACCGAACACGGGGTCAAGGCCAGCCTGCGCAGCCCGCTGATGCTGCCGCGCGTAGCGCTCGTCGATCCACTGCTGACGCTCGATCTCCCCCCGGCGGCGACCGCCGCAACGGGCATGGATGCGCTGGCACAGCTGATCGAACCGTTCGTCAGTCTGCGCGCCAACCCGTTTACAGACGCGTTTTGTCGCGAAGGTTTGCCGAGGATCGCACGTTCATTGCGCACTGCCTATGCGAATGGCGCGGACGCCGCAGCGCGCGAGGACATGAGCCTCGCCAGCCTCCTCGGCGGCCTGGCACTCGCCAATTCGGGGCTGGGCGCCGTCCACGGCTTCGCCGCCCCCATCGGCGGCGCCTTCTCAGCCCCGCACGGCGCCGTCTGCGCCGCCCTGCTGCCCATCGTCTGGCAGGCCAACGTCGCCGCCCTCCGCCAACGCGCACCCCACTCCCCAGCCCTGCCCCGCTACGACGAACTCGCCCGCATCCTCACCGGCAACCCCCACGCCTCCACCGACGACGGCGCCACCTGGCTCTTCGCCCTCCGCACCAGCCTCGCCATCCCACCGCTCAGTACCTATGGCATCCACTCAGCCGACCTGCCTGCACTCGTCGCCAACGCCGCCGCCGCCAGCTCCATGCAGGCCAATCCCATTCGGCTGACCGAGGAGGAGCTGCGGACGATGCTGCGTTTGGCCGATAGTGGATTCGCCACATGAAACGATCGGGAGTGCTCAAAATCTAATTGATGAAACCCTTGCTATCTACGATCACTATCTATGATCTGCCGGCTATGATCTGCCGGCTATGATCTGCCGGCACCCCGCCTCCGCGCTCTCGATCGCACCAAACACCATCGCCAAGCTCTTGATGTTGTCCGACGCCGGCGTCTCCGATGTACGCCCACTGCGCACAGCATCGACGAAATCACGAATGCAACTGTCATGTCCGTTCTCCAAGCCGGTCGTGTCCAGCTCAGGCAACACCACCGGCTCGACAGCGCGCCGAAATGCCGCCGGCGCATCAGCAGGCACAACTTCGGCCTGAAAGGCGTCGCCTCCATCCCAGCGCGCACTCCCGCGCGTGCCAATCAATCGCCAGTCGCTCTCCCACGTCGTCGCCAAACCCTCACTGCACCAGCTGCCGCGATACGTCGCCACGATGCCGTTGCTCATTTCGAACACCGCCACCGCCGACGCATCATGGTCGTACCATGAACCAACCGGATTCCACTCGCGGCAATACACAGCCTCAGCATCGGCGCCGCTGACGTAACGCAGCGCATCAAACGTATGAATCGCCATGTCCAGCAGCAGCACGTGCTTCATGTGGTCGCGGAACCCGCCAAAATGCGCCCCGATGAAAAAATCAACGTTTACCGTCGTCAGCCCACCCAGCGCATTCGAACGCACCAGCTCGCGCACACGTCGGATCTGGTGCTGAAAGCGGCGGTTCTGCATCACGCCGTACTGCACACCCGCCGCGCGTGAAGCATCTAACGCCCGCTGCGCCTCGCTCAGACTGTGCGACATCGGCTTTTCTGAAAGCACATGGCTGCCATGCGCAAATGCCGTCACCGCGTTCTGCGTGTGCGCCTCCGGAATCGTCACGTCGAAGACGATGTCCGGCCGCAGCTCGCCCAGCGCCGCCTCGAGGTCGGTGAACATGCACGCTTCACTCAAGCCAAATTCGTCGCGCCGCGCCTCCGCCGCTGCCGCCACCACATCCACCAGACCAACGACCTGCACTCCTTCGATCTGCGTCGCCGTGTTCAGCCACGCTTTGCTCATCCCGCCACAGCCGGCGAGCACCACTTTCAATGGTTGGGTCATTTCACGCAATCCTTTTTACGATGACATCAACGTTCATACGCCCGCCGATGGCTTCCAATTCGCTGCGCCAGGCGCCGTCCAGCGTGCGCGGCGCCACCACCAGCGCGCTCATGCTAAACAACGTCGCCCCCGTCATCGGCGCCGGTGAGGTGCTGGTGTCCAGTGTCTCGATGTTGATGCCGCGACGCGCCAGCTCCTGCGCAATGCGGTGGATGATGCCCTCGTCGTCGGCGCCCACTACCTCGATCTGATATGGCAAATAGCCCGCCCGCGCACGCACCGCGGCATCAGCGGTGCGGTTTGACTGCACCGCGAACCCCTCGCTGCGCAGCGCCGCCAGCACATCGTCCAGCTGCGGCAAACGTGACGTCGGCAGGCTCACCAGTAACAATATGGCAAAAACGCCCCCAAGGCGCGCCATGCGGCTGGTCTCCACATTCACTTCGATGTCAAGCAACCGTCGAGTCACTTCCTCGACGAGGCCGATTCGATCCGCTCCGGTCAGGGTGAGCACGATTTGACTTCGCATGTCCGTAAAAGTGTAGCCCCACCCAGCCTTTTGGGGAAATCATTCGACAGTCGACAGTCGCTGGCTTTCAATTCGCCCCAGCCGCTGCCAGGCACATCCGCCATATCTCCTCTTACTGAAGCGTACTCAAGCGTACTCAAGCGTACTGAAACGTCCTGTCATCGGCAATCAGTCAGCCATCATCCATCCTCATCGACGATCCTGCCGAATAAATACTTAGAATTCTCTACGTTAATACAAAGAAAGACGGATGATCTCTAAGCGCCCTTGAAGTACGCTTCTCTTGTCTATGGAACGCAGCCGCAATCTCACCATTCGCCTGGCCGCCCTGGGGTTGGGCGCCGTGCTCGCGCTTTCCGCCTGCACACCCGCTCAGCCAGCCGTCAAACCGCCGACGCGCCCTACCCGCCCGACGCTGTTCGCCCTGCCGCGCATCGAAGTCGCCTTCGATCGCGACGGAATACCCACCATCGCCGGCATTTCCGCCCGCCTCGTCGAACGCCTCACCTTCGGCCTGCTGCCCGCTCGCGCTGTGCAGCTCGACCGCGCATGGATCGACTATTTCGCCTCCACAGATGTGCAGCACATTGAGCTGCTGCAAAACGAGGATGGCATGTTCGCGTGGATCAACGGCCGCCGTCTGCCCAATATCGCCTACGGCAGCCGCGAACTCGACAATTCCACCCGCATCGCCGAACAGCTCGGCGTCCTTGAGACGCTCGGCATCTCATCGAACGCCGCCAGCTTCCTGCGCCGCATAACGCCGCTGCTGCGACACGTTGCGCTCAATGTGCTCGTGCGCTTCCCCCTGCACACCGGCACCGCCACCATCGCCCCACGCGATCCACATCAGGCCGTGCACGCACTCCCTCGCCTGCCAAAAACTGATGCCACACGCGCCCTCGATATCGCCCTGCGTTACGACATGCAGGGCGATCCCTGGCCTCAGGGTATCAGCGATGAACAATTCACCACGCAGATCGGCTTCGACATCATGCGCCTCGCCCTCCAGCCCGCTTTTGTCGCCCGTATCAGCAGCCGCGGCCTGCGCGATCTCGTCATCCGCAGCGAAGCCGACGGCATCAGCCTCAAGGTCAACAACGTCGCCCTGCCGGCACTTCAATGCGACGCCCGCTGCCTCACCGACCTCGGCGACATCATCGCCACACTGAATACCTATCCGCAGACCGAGCACCTCAACGCGCCCATCCGCGCGCTGACGCCCTCACTCAGTGGCATCAACGCCAAATTTGCACTGCATTTCCCGTCGCCCGATACAGCCGGCGCCGCCCGTCTCACCAACCTGCCATGAATATCAAACTGAACACCACCAAAGACGTCGTCCAGAACTACGGCCTGATGAAATTCGTCGGCTATCTCTATATCGCACTGGCGCTGGCCATCCTCGCCGGTGGGCTCTGGCTCAGCCTGACGCTCGTGCGCGCCGATTTCTACGCCGAATATCGCCGTGGCATGCATCTCGTCGTCGGCATCGGCACTTTTCTCGTCGCCGCACTGCTCGCCCTCGGCTTTTACGTGCAGGGCAGCATGGCCGCCGCCGTCGCCGACATCGACACCACCACCCGCCGCAACGGCGCCGCCATCGAACAGACGCGCCGCATCGGCGAACGTGCTGCCCGCTCCAGCCAGCAAGCCGCTCGCAACAGCGACGCCATGCTCCACGCCCACACCGCCCTGCAGTCAGCCACTTCTGACCCGCGCACAGCACCCGAATCAGCCCCCCCCACACCGCAACCCGCCGCACCAGCCGATGCCTCGGACGAGCCTCTCGCACCCCCGCCGCAGGATGCCACCGACACCGTCGTGCAAAGCCTCTTCTCGCGCAGCCGCCGCCTCTGGCGCCAGCCTGTCCCAGTCGCCGCTGAAGCCTCAACATCGCCCGAATTCGAACTTGCTGCCCCCACCAACTTCATCACACCGGCCGCACCCTCCGAACCCGACACATTCAACGAATCCATCGAATTCACCACCCCAGCTCCAGCCTACGACGAAGCTGATGTGCGCGGGTAAATTCCCTGTTGACATCCAACTTCCGGGCATGTAAAATTGACGGGCTAGGAGCGCTAAAGAAGTAATTCTTCAGCACTTCAACCAAGCCCAAAGGCAGGTGATATTCCATGGCTCGCGTGGTCGTCGATGACGATGAGACGTTCGAGTCGGCACTTCGGAGATTCAATAAGATCGTGCAGGGGAACCGCATTCTGGTAGAGGTACGCAACCGGCGTTACTTTGAAAAACCCAGCATCATCAACAAGCGCAAGCGCGCTGCGAAACTCCGCAAGAGCCGCCGCCAAAGCATGAAGTTCATGCAGCCCGACGCATAAGTGTCCGGGTTCGGAGAAGGGCGGGCATACGTGCCCGCCCTTTTTTCGTGCCACATACCCGCCTCGGTTTTTAGCTTTTTCGTTTACGATTTACACCCAATCCAATCTGCTGCCTTGCTATGTCGCCCTCCTGAATCACATCCCTCCTCGCAAGAGGCAGATTCGGAATGACAAGTCCGGTAACAACTCAGGCCAGCCAGTTTTCCAACGCGAAACACGCTATTCCTTTCCCCGAAGGCACTCGAAAGGGGAAGGAATAGCGTGTTTCGCAGGAAATACTAATTTGAGCCTGAGTCGTTATCAAATCTATCTGCTATTCTTTCGGCACAACGCAATTCTCTGCCTGAAACGCCCTGAATTTCACCAGATCTGCATCGTGACCATCTTTTAAAATTTTTCAAGAACGATTCCTATGGACGCACAACTCAAAACGCGGATTCTGAACGACCTCAAAGATGCCATGCGCAGCGGTGAGGAAACGCGCAAACTGGTCATCCGCCAGCTGAATGCGATGATCAAGAATGAAGAGGTCGAAGCTCGCACCGACGGGCGCGGCGGCGCGCTGAGCGACAATGACATCCTCGTCCTCATTCGCCGTGAAATTAAGCAGCACGAGGAATCGCTGCTCGAAGCGCGCAACAACAACCGCGAAGACATCGTCGCTGAGCAGCTGGCCGAACTCGACATCCTGCGCACCTACCTTCCCAAGCAGCTCTCGCGCGAGGAAATCGAAGCCCTCGCCCGCGAAACCATCACCGAGGTCAATGCCACCAACGCCAAACAGCACGGTGCCGTCATGAAGGCGCTCCAGCCTAAGGTCAAAGATATCGCCGACGGCAAACTGGTCAACGACGTCGTGCGCACACTTCTCGGCAGCTGATCGGCAACGAATTCACTACCTGCAGCATCACCCAGGCACGAAGTTCAGATGAAGCCAGATCCGTTTGCTTCCGCCATCTCATCCGAACAGCCGCCCCTGCGGCGACGGCTCATCCTGGCCGGCATCGCCGGCCTCGGCTGGGTCGTGCTTACGATCGCACTGCTGTTGCGCTTTCTCATCGGCGGCAGCCTGGCCCTCATCGAAGGTGATGTCGCCCTGCGCGATATCAACGCACCCGCACGCATCCAATACATCAGCGACCTCGAAACCAAACGCCAACAGGATCTCGCCGAAGCCAGCGTCGCCCCTATCTTCACCCCGCTCGACGCCCAGGTCGCTCGCCAACAGATCGCCACAGCCCGCGGCGTGCTCGATCAGATCGGCATCGTGCGCGGAAAAACCACCCCCGACTCCGACCGCATCCGCGACCTCACACAGCTCAAACCGCTCGAATTCGACGAGCCCACCGCACGCCAGATCCTCACCTACAGCGAAGCCCGCTGGGCCCGCGTCGATGGCCAAGTGATGAACGTGCTCGACTCGGCCATGCGCTCACCCATTCGGCCAGACAATCTCGAACAGGCCCGCCGCACCCTGCGCGGGCAAATCAGCCTCAGCCTCACCAAAGACGAAGCCGAACTCGTCGAACGCATCGCCGGCGCGCTGCTCGTCCCCAACACCAACTTCGACACCACAGCCACAGACGATGCCCGCAAAGCCGCACGTGACGCCGTAAAACCCGTCGAACGCATCTTCGAGGAAAATCAAATCGTCGTCCGCTCCGGACAGATCGTCGGTCCCGCCGATCTCGAGGCAATGGACAAACTGAACCTGCGCCGCCCGGCAATGACGCCCTCTGATTTCTTCGGCGCATTGCTGCTCAGCGGCGTGTGCGTCGTCATGCTCGCACTCACTGTGGTGCGCCGCAGCGACGTCCTCATGAGTGTGCCGCTGCGCCATGTGGCGCTCAGCTCAGCCACCCTCGCCGGCGCCGTGCTGATCGCCCGCTGGCTGCTGCCCAGCCATGGGCTGCTGCCTTACCTCGCCCCCGTCGCCACCGTCGCCATCGCCATGAGCGCCTGGTCCGGCTCCATGGCCGGTGTGCTGGGCGGCATCATCGCCGGCGTGCTCATCGGCCCCGTCGTCGAAGGCTCGCTGAATTTCACCGTGCAAGTTGCCATCAGCGGCGTGGTCGCCAGCCTCGTGCTCGGCCGTGGCACACGCCTGAGCGACTTCATTCGCGCCGGCTTCGCCTCCGGCCTCACACAGGCCGCACTCGTGCTCGCGTTCAGCATCGCTTCACAATTCTCTACAGAAGACCTGCCGCAACTCGCCAGCACACTCCTCGCCACCATCGCCTCCGGCGTGCTGTCGTCCACGTTCGCCCTCGGCGCCCTCTATCTCAGCAGCATCGTCTTCGACATCACCACCGTCGTCCAACTCATGGACCTGGCACGGCCATCGCATCCGCTGATTCAAAAACTCCTGCTGCAGGCGCCCGGCACTTACCACCACAGCCTCATGGTCGGCAACCTCGCCGAACAAGCCGCCGAACGCATCGGCGCTGATTCGCTGCTGGTGCGCGTCGGTGCCTACTATCACGACATCGGCAAACTCGAAAATCCACATCATTTCATCGAAAACCAGATGGAAGGGATCAACATCCACGATCGACTCGACCCGCGCACCAGCTCCGCACTTCTGCACGCACACGTCACCAACGGCCTCGCTCTCGCCGAAAATTACAAGCTGCCCGAACGCATTCGCGCGTTCATCGCACAGCATCACGGCACCATGCGCACCACCTACCAGTACGCGCGCGCCTGCCGCGAAAACGACGGCCCCGTCGACGACACACCCTTCCGCTATCCCGGCCCACGCCCCCTCAGCCGTGAAACGGCGCTGCTCATGCTCGCCGACGCCAGCGAAGCCACCGTGCGCGCATCGAAATGTGAATCGATCGAAGCCATGGACGCAGTCATTCGCCGCGTCATCGCCGATCGCATGGCCGATAACCAGCTCGACGAAAGCCAACTCACATTGCGCGACCTCGACCAGATCCGCCGCTCTTTCCTCGAGACGCTGCGCGGTGTGTATCACCCCCGCGTCGACTACCCAGCCATCCAGGCGCAGCCGCTTACATTCGCAGCCGCTCCCGCCACCGAACCATCAGCCGCCTCCGGCTCCACCCTCATTACTGAAAAGCCCTCGTTCGCCGCTCATGCCTGACGTTCAGCTGCACCTCTCCCTCCGCCGTGATGCCCGCGCGACCGGCCGCACTGCCCTGCTTCGCACTGCCACCAACGCCGCACTCGCCCAGGCCGAAATTCCCATGCCCGTCGAACTGCTCGTGCGCCTCACCGACGACGACGAACTGCAGCAGCTCAACGCTCAGTTCCGCAACAAGGACGCCCCCACCGACGTGCTCTCCTTCGCCAGCGAGGAATGGTTCGATGGCAAACACGAAGGTGCTCAATCACCCACATCACATCATCTCGGAGAAATCTACGTCTCGATGCAGCGCTGCATCGCACAAGCCGCCGAATTCGGCCACAGCCCCGACGACGAGCTGCGCCTGCTCGTCGTGCACGGCATTCTGCACCTGCTCGGTTTCGACCATATGCAACGTGATCGCAAACGTGCCATGTGGGCCGCCCAGGACCGCGCCTTCTCTCTCCTCGACCGCCCCAATCCGCTGCGCACATCCAAACGCTCGCCGGGATAAGTAAAAATCGCTCTCTTCTCCCCGCTTCTTCTCTCCCCGCTTCTTCTCCCCACTTGCGAATTCCGCTCCCCACGGGTTGAATCCCCACATGCAGCCCGCCATCCTCCCGCACGAACTGCGCTTTCTCGGACCCGACCCGCGCCTCGCCGATCTCGCCTTCGCCATCTACGAACCCGCACGCGTGCTCCCGCTTCTTTGTCCGCACGGCCATGTCGACGCCGCACTTTTCGCCGACCCAAATTACCGCTTCGGTTCTCCTGCCGAACTCTTCATCATTCCCGACCACTACGTCGTGCGCATGCTCTACTCGCGCGGCATCGCCATGGAGGACCTCGGCGTTCCACGCCGCGACGGCGGCCACGTCGAATCCGATCACCGCGCCATCTGGCGACGCTTCGCCGCGAACTTCCATTTGTTTCGCGGCACGCCCACCGGCATCTGGATCGCCGACGAACTGCGCGACATCTTCGGCATCGACGCGACGCTGAACATCACAAGCGCAGACGAAATCTATAACGCAGTCGAACAGCGACTTGATCAGCCAGAACTGCGCCCGCGTGCGCTCTACGAACGCTTCAACATCGAAGTACTCTGCACCACCGACGCCGCCGCTGATTCGCTCAAACACCACGCACAGATTCGCTCCTCCAGCTGGCGCGGCAACATCCGCCCAACCTGGCGGCCCGATGCTGTGCTGGCCATCGATTCCCCCGACTGGCGGAAAAATCTGGACGCACTCTGCGAAGCTGCCGGCGTGGCCATCGGCTCATACCGCGAGTTCATCTGGGCGCTCGAAAACCGCCGCACATTCTTCAAGCACATGGGCGCCACCGCCACCGACCATGCCGCGCTCACGCCTTTCACCACACCGCTCAGTGAGCTTGACGCCGACGCAATCTTCCAACGTGCGATCCGCAACGAAGCCAGCCCAGCCGACGCGCACGCCTTCACCGGCCACATGCTCATCGAAATGGCGCGCATGTCCGTCGACGATGGCCTCGTCATGCAGCTGCACACCGGCTCACTGCGCAATCACAATTCGCAGGTCTACGAACGCTTCGGCCCCAACGCCGGCGCCGATATCCCAGTCGCCACCGACTACACACACAACCTGCAGCCGCTGCTCAAACGCTTCGGCAATGATCCACGCCTGTCGCTGATTTTGTTCACGCTCGACGAAACAGCGTACTCGCGCGAACTTGCTCCGCTCGCCGGCCACTATCCAGCCCTGCGCCTCGGCCCACCCTGGTGGTTCTTCGACAGCCTCAATGGCATGCAGCGCTTCCTCGACGCCGTCGTCGAAACCGCCGGCATCTATAACCTCGCCGGCTTCAACGACGACACGCGCGCATTCTGTTCCATCCCCGCCCGCCATGACGTCTGGCGCCGCGCCTGCGCCAACTGGCTCGCCAGCCTCGTCGCCCGCCGCATCGTCTCCCTCGCCGACGCACACGAAATGATGCACGCACTGGCCTACGGGCTGGCGCACGAAGCATATCGGCTGTGAGAAGTGAAGAGTCAGAGTAGAGAGTCAGAGCCAGTTACTCTGACTCTCTACTCTGACTCTCTGCCCACTTCTCCCGGCACGCTCCCCGCGACACTTTCCCACTGCTGGTCTTGATCAGCCATTTCTCCGGCACGATCTGCACGATGCGCACAGCCACATCCGAGTTCTTCGTCACATGCGCACGCACATGGTCGGCGAGCAGCTCCGCAGCTGCGGCGTCCCCAACCACGCGCAGGTCTTCAGCTTCAGCCACAATGACAACTTCCTCTGTGCCCTGCTCTGCATCAAACACGCCGAAAGCGGCGACGCGCCCGGCATGCACCCCAGCCACTTCGCCAGCCAACTGCTCGAGGTCATTCGGGTAAACGTTTTTGCCACCAACGATGATGAGGTCCTTGCGGCGGCCGGTCACGTACAACTCACCCTCGTGCAAATAACCGAGGTCGCCCGTGCGGTAATGCCCATCCACGAACGCCTGCGCAGTGAGCTCATCACGATGGTAGTAACCGCTCAGCATGCAGTCGCTGCGCACCACGATCTCGCCGGTCTCGCCTTCGCCCAGCTCACGTTCATCAGGCCCGAGCACGCGCAGCTGCACGTTCGCCAGCGGCCGCCCGCACGAAAGATGCAGCTCGCCGTCACTCGCAGCAAATGCAGGCGCGCGCAGGCTCTGCGTCACAGCAAAGGTGTTCTCCGCCATTGCGTAGCTGGTGTGCAACGCATCAGCGCGCAGGCCGTAATTCGCAAATCGCTGCGCGAACTGCGCATGCGCATGCCGGTAGCACGGCTCAGAACAATTCACAAACGCGCGCATGCTGGAGAGATCAACGCCGACAAGGTCGCGATCGCGCACACGCGTAGCAATGAAAGGGTAGGCAAAATTCGGCAGCCAACACAGCGTGCCTTTGTGTGCGCTGATCGCCTGCAGCAGCTTCGCGGGCGCACGCACCCAGTCAAACGGCGACATCATGACGACTGGCACACGGCGCAGCACCGGCATCACGAATGATGCGATCAGCCCCATGTCGTGATACAGGGGCAACCAGCTCACTATTGTGTCGTTCGGTGAAAGTCCGATCGCCGGCGCATACGCCTGCAACTGATGGAAGATTGCGCTGTGTGAAAGTGCCACACCTTTTTGCAGCCCGGTCGTGCCCGATGAATGCTGCAGCAGCGCGATATCGTCAACCTGCGCACGCATGCCGCCAAGCACTCGAAACTCCGGCTCAACGAAACGCGGCTCATGCAGCACGATCACCGCAGACGCTCGCCCACTCACATCCACAGCCGCGCGCGCTTCATTTTCGAAATCCGGAAAAGTCACGATCGCGGCCGGATGTGTCACACCAATCAGCGCTGCCAGATCGCGGCGATATTTTTCCGGCGACAGTTTCTCCGTCAACGGCGGCAGAATGCTCGGAATCGCGCCGTGCATTACCGCACCCCAGAACGCATCCACCAGCAGCTCGCCGTGCGGCAGGATGATCACCACCACCTCGGCTCGTCCAACGCCGGCACGCACCAGCTCCGCCGCCACTCCCGCAGCACCGTCGATCAGTCGGCCATACGTAATCGGCTGATCAGGCTGTCGCCCCAGCAACATGTGAATTGCTGTGCGCTCATGCCGAATTCGATAGTGCCCCTCCAGCACCGCAGCCATGCTCAATAGGTCAGACATTTTTTATATCTTCGCGTCTTCGCATCTTCGCGTCTTCGTATAAAAATTCGCTCAATCACGCATTCCGCCGCGCAACCACAGCCTGCTCCATCAATACAAGTGTGTCCATCAACTCAACGGTGAGATCGACATCATCGATGCGCACACCGAATTCGTCCTCGACGAACAACCCAACATCAACCAGGCTGAACGAATCAATCAGGCCGCTGGAGATCAACTTCTGATCAGGGTTGAGTTCGCGCTTCGGCTGCTTCATGATTTTCTCGGCGATGAAGCGCGCCAGCTTGCTTTGGATCTCGCTCATAGTGCGCATTATCACGGACAAGGGGGCTATTCACTATTCAAGCCTGAATGCGTCCCCCGCCAGCTTCACAACTCCCAGACAAAAAAAATCGTACCTACTCAGGCCAGCCTTTTTTCCAACGCGAAACACGCGATTCTCTCCCCCTTCGGGGGAGAGAATCGCGTGTTTCGCGGGAAATACTGATTTGGGCCTAAGTAGTTACAAAAATTCGCACCCTCCGCTATCTCTCGAGATCCCGCACCAGAATGTCCGCCAGCATCTGCGAACCACGCGGGCTCAGATGCACTGCGCTGTTCGTAAATTCGCTCGCCGGAATCGCATCCCATAAATCGACGTAACGCACCCCGCGCATGCGCATCTCATCGCGCAACATTTCACGATACGCATCGTACGCCCAGCGCGGGTAAAAAAAGTTGTAGCGCACATCGCTGTTCGCACCATCACTGATGTACATCGGCTCGTTCACTATAAGCAGCGGCACACGTGAGTGCGCTGCCACATCAAACGCATCAAACGTCAGATCCACACGCGGCAGCCCGCTCGCACGATCATATGTGCGAAATTTTTCATCGCGCTCCAGATCGCGCTGCACAGGCTCATACTGCGTCGGATAGTACTGATCCAGCCCGCTTGCCGCCCACGCCGCGCCAAATAATTGCAGGCGCGCAAGATCCGCGATCTCGCGTCGTCGCCCCCACAACGTGCGCTCCAGCAGGCTGCGCACTCGCGGCTCGCACGTACGCCCCACAGCCGCACACGCCTCGGCCATATTCGCCATCGTCAACGCATGCCCCTGCGCATCGCGTGGAAAAGAACGCAGCGTCACCAGCCACACAATCATGTCCGGCTGATATGCCATCGCATGGTGCAAAAGCAGCGCATCTTTCTCCAGCGAAAAATCCGGGTAGCCGAGGTTGTAGACGCGCACACGACGCCCATCACGCTGCATCTCTGCTGCATTCAGCCGCGCTGCAAGCGTCTCCTCCGGCTTCAACAAAAATCCCCACGTCGACGAATCACCAATCAGCACCACGCGAAATTCATCATCTTTTTTCGGCACTGCGATCTCATGCGACGCAAACATCGCATCAAGATTGCCGAGGCTCAGGTTATACGCCAAGTCCGGCCGCTCACCCCATGGCAACCGCACACGCCCCGGCCAGAGCGTGTTGTATACACTCAGGCCGGCAGGCGTCGGCCCAGCACCTGCAAGCATGATGAGATTGAGCACAACATACGCCGCGAGCGCCTTGAGGAAAATTCGCAATCGTTCGTTCATCGCAAGCCCGGCAGAAAAAGCAGCGCCTGCAACGCATGCAGCGCCGCAGACGGTGTACTCAGCGCGAACCACACCCAGCCGAGCACGACGAAATGAAAAGTCGCGATCGCACCAGCCATATTCACCACGCGCTGTAGAGCCGGACGCTCGTTGACAAACGACAATCGCTCACGCGCGAAATTGGCCCAGCGGTTGTGCACGAACAAACCGACGGCGTGCCACGCACCCCACAACACAAAGTTCGCCGTCACACCGTGCCACAACGCAATTAACATCATCGTGCTCACCTGGCCGAGCAGGACAATCGGCGCCGGCTCCCAACCACGAATGCGCAGCGCACGCGTCAGCGGGTTGAACCAGTACGCACGAAACCACTGCGACAACGACATGTGCCAGCTGTTCCAGAACTGCGTCAGGTTCGGCTTGAGATACGGCGCATTGAAGTTCTCCGGCAATCGCACGCCCAACAGCATCCCAAAGCCGATCGCCATGTCTGTGTATCCGGCAAAGTCGAAGAAGATGCGCAGCGCATATGCATACACAGGCAGCCACGCCCAGCCCGGCCGCAAGTGCGGCGCGATCGCATCGGAAAGTGCGATCAATGCCAGTGTGTCGGCCAGTACGAATTTTTTGAACACGCCCAGCAGCAGCCGCTCGCACGCAGCAAAAAATTGCGGCGCCATCAGCGTATACGGTGCGCGCAGGTCTTTCAGAAAACGATCCGGTCGATCGATCGGCCCAGCCGACAACGCCGGCGCAAATACGGCGAACGTGACGAACTCGCGCAGCCGCATCGCCGGCAATCGCCCGATCACACGATCACGCAGCACGCCGATTAGTCGAAATGCCACATATGAAAATCCAAACCAGCGCCAGTCAAACGCACTCGCATGTGCAGCAGACTGCCCCTGCAACACGCGCAATGCGCCGCTCGCCACCTCAGTGGCCGGCGCATATTTCTGCAACAACAACAAGCCGATCAGCACCGCCACACCAACTGCCCACGCAGCCTTGCCGCGCATTCGACCCACTGCCGCACACGCACCGATCACAAGCACCATCACCAGCGCAACAGCAGCCACCTCCGGCGGCGGCGTGCGCGTCAGCACACCCACAAGCGCCGGCACATCACGCAGCAAGGCCACGCCACATACGGCGCACACCAACACGGCAACATCGACCACGACCTCGCGTCGATTCGCCGCTTCGAACACCGGCAGTGTCCACACCCATACGACCGCCGCCAACGCAAGCGTGGCACACGGCAGCCAGAAATCCAGATGCCGCACCGCACTCGCCGGCTGCAGCCAGAATAACGCCAACGCGCTGACGACGAACGTGCCCCAGTTGCGAATCTGCGTCAGCATCAGAATCCCTGATAAATCCACTGCGGCGACGCATCCGCCGTCAGCACAGTCAACACGACCAGCACGAAAAACAAAAACTGCGCAAGCGCGTTTTCTTTGGACAGCAATCGTTTATGCAACGGCGTCATGGGGAAGAATTTTACGAGGCCTTTGAGGGGGTGCATCCGCCGTTGGGGGCAACATTTGACAGCGCATCGTCGCGCTCATGTTCCGTCGAAAAAGCGCCAACGGCGCGACGCAGCCCTAGCCCAGACCATCGGTCTGGGTGACGTCCCACGTCGTTTCGTGAAATCTGTCCACAACGGCGGACACACCCCTTTGAGGGGCAACGCATCCAGGGGATGCGCCCGACGACAGTGCAGCACAGGGCTGGGAAATTGAAAGCCGCAGGCGCGGTCCACAGAGGGGAATCGGCCTCCAGCACGAAAGGGGTGAAAAGCCTGGGTTGCCGACACCTCGTTCGTCTCAGCCCCAACGGGGCGCAGTGAGTGCGCCTTAAGCTCTGTAAAAGAGCCCGGGCCGTCCTTGTTCAACCAGGGGCGGCATAGCGCCCCTGGCAACTGCGGATGCTGGCGCAACGTCCGTCGTTGCGCCAGCATCCGCGGTCAGCGGTCTACTCCGTAACTTCGAATCTCACTCGCTCACCCTGCATCACACCGTTCACATACATTTCAACTTCATACATGCCGGTCTGCAACACGTACGCCGCGCCGATATCGATCGGCACCGAAAGAACTTTCATTCCCGTCGGCTCGCCGTCCCATTTCGTCACATAGCGCAACGCCTGATTCTCGAAGCCATCCTGGTAGATGCGCACCAGAATATGCGCATCCGCAGGCACACTGTCGGTCTTCATCTGCAGCGCGATCGACTGCACCGTCGACGCAATCTTGTCCATAGCCGCGAATGCTTCAGACTCGTCAAGCGTGCCAACGACAATCTCGCTCATTGCACCGACAGGCTCGCTCGTCAATGCAAACGCCGCACGCATCGCCTGTGAACGCAGCGCGCGCACCATGTCGCGTGCTGCCGCCACCGTGCCTTCACTCAGCTTGACATTTTTAATCTCGACGCTCTCGTCGCCCTGCGACGACAGCACCACGCTGTGCAACGTATCAGCCGCCATTTCAAGCTCACCGATCGTGGCATCGTCTACACCACTACCAGTTTCAGTCTGCTTGCGAATCGCCTCAGTTGCGCTGCCCTGCAGTTTTTTCAGCGTCGCCTGCGCCGGCTCAAGCTGATCATGCGCAATCTGCGCCGCCAGCAGCGCACCAAGCGCGTCACGGTTTTCCGGCTCACGCTCCACCCATTTCTGCGCACTCACCTCGGCATCCGCCACACGGCCAACGGTCAACAGCAGATAGCTTTCCATCGAATCGACGCTCGCAGCATCGTACCCGTTTTCTCGTGCCGAAGACAGCGCGAGCAGCGCCTCTTCATTACTGTCCAGCAGCCACAATGTCATCCCACGTTCGTAATGCGCGTCGGCATACGTCGGCAACTGCTTCAGCGCCTCGTCGTATCCTTTCAGTGCCTCTTCGCGGTGACTCTGATATGCCGCACCGTATGCAGTCGCATATGCATCGATCGCCGGTTTCGACAACACCGGTAGAGGCTGCAGATACGTGCTCGCCGTCCAGCCGATCGTCAGCAGCGTCATCAGCGCTGAAACCACCAGCACCATCAGCCGCGGCACGTTCGCCATCGCCTGCGACAAACCGAGCAGCGCCAGCACCACCGCGATCAGCGTCAGATGCACCACATACGTGTTCGCCTTCGCGTCCCATGCCTGGTCGAGCGCCGTCACAGCAGCGCGCATCTGCTCAGCGCGCACCGCATCAACCAGATACGCATCCACTTCGTAGCGCTCCACAGCGCCATCCTTCATCGAAGCATACGGGTCGTTCAACACCGGTGACAACGACTTCAAAGACTGTGCAATCGCGTCAAGCTTCTGCACCGTGGCCGTGTCTTCGTTGCTTTGCGCCAACGCGCGCTGCTGCGTGATCAACTCCGCCAGCCGCAGCATGTGCCCAGCCTCGAAGCTCGATCGCGCCTCGCCCGTGCTGCGCAGCCGCATCGCATCCACCGCATACCGCGACGACTCCGCGCGATATTGATTGTTCAAATTGCCCGCCGTGATCTGCAAATATCCAAGCAATGCCGCAAATACCGTCAGCATCGCAATCGAAATGCTGATCTGCCGATCCCATTGATTTACTCGCTCGATCATGCCAGTCTCCCCGCTTCAACCAAATTGGTCAGAATAATCAGTCCCACTGAAATCGCGATTCCAATCACCGCAGTAATTGTTGCCGGTACAGGTGCCATCTCTTCACTCAACGTAGCAACCAGCAACACCAGCGCATAGCCGATCAGAAACACCACCATGCGGTCAGTCTTGTCGCGGCTTTCCTGCGAATCCGTGAGAAACGCCCCCGAATCCGTGCTGCGCCGTCCAACGATTTTGTTGTACGACGATTGCTGATCAGCACGCAGGTTATAGCTGCCGTCACGCAATGCATAACGCTGATCAAAGTACGCCTTCGACACCGTCGCTGGCAAGGCATCCGCAGCCGCCTGCTCCTGATACAACTGCTGCGCTTCCGGGTCGGTGGACGCCTTCGCTTCCGCCAGCGTTGCCTCCTGCGCATTCAACGCCACGCGGTAATCCGAATACGCACGCATACGCTCGAATGTGTCATTGTTTGAACGTATGCGCGCACTCGCATCGGTGATCAATGCGTGCATCGCATCGTTCACCGCATCGCCAGCCGCATCATCAAGCACGGACATTCGCCACGCTGTAAATGCACCACCGATTACCGACAACAACAAACTTGTCGCCAGAAAAATCTTTGCAAATTTCTCATTCATGCATGCCTCCAGATATTCCACCTTTACAACTACTCAGTCTTATATCGATAAACCAAACCCGCGCGTTTAGTCTTCCGACAACACCACCACGCGCAGATCATCACCAAGCTCCACGGATTCGCTCTTCTCCGGGTTTACCTTCACAACCACGTTACCATCCGTACCCGTGTACGCCAGCCCGAACGCGATCTGTCCGTGCACAGCCACGGCTGCAACAATCTGCTCCATCGTCGCAGTCTTACCTGTCAGGTAAGACCGTACCGGCCGCAGATAGATCTCGCAGCCATCCGAATCCATCAAGTCCTCGAACACCGCCGTCAGCCGATCTTCCTCGCTGATCTGCGCCAGCATCAACCCGATCAGTCGGTCGCTGACCACAAAGTCATCACTGCGCAGCTTCGAAGCCAGCTCACGGTTGCGCAGCAGCCGCATCTCACTCACGATGGCGATGTGCTCCGTCCGCTCCTTCAATTGCTCACGCAGCAGCAGCAGCGTCACCAGCGTCAATGCATCCGCCGCATCGTCATCGGCTGCACTTTCTTCGCTCAGCACAATCACATGCGCAATGTCGTGCTGCATCGTGCGCGCAAGCACCGCACGGTCACGCGGATCCGCCTGCGTCAGCTCCAGCGAAATGTTTCGCAGCTCCAGCTTCAAGGCGTCAAGGTCATCGATCGGCAGATTCGGCGCAATGACGACCACGCGCGAACCATCCGCCACGTACGCATCCAATTCGCGGATCATCATCAACGCACGCGGCTCCCACCAGAAAATCACCGTGTGCTGCACAGTCTGTCCATGCAGTGCAGCCTGCTCGACGAAATCCGGCACCGAAACCGAATGCGGTTTGCATTCGCCGATCGCGCTGTCATCTTCTGCAACGACAATCAGCTCATCACTCGCCTGCAGCACCGTATCCAAATCCGGCAACAGCTGCGTCTTCCCGTCGCGTGCCAATCCCAGCACAGACGCACGGCTGTACGCCGTCAATGCATCGCGGAACGGCCGTCCCGCCAATGCAGCAGCCGGCGCAAAATAAATCTCGTCGCCGTCGAAGTCCAGCAGCTCCGTCATCACTTGCGATAGTCCAGGCTGCTGGCTCGTCTGCACTGTGATGCGCGCCACCACCGTGTCCACATCGATGCACTGCACCGGATGCGAACTTGCCATCCGGGCAATTTCCACGTAGGTGTGCTGATGCACTTCAGCCACAAGATGGCAGTCCGCACGCAGCGGTATTGTGCGATTACTCAGCGCCAGCAGCGTCTTCACCACCGCAATGTCCGCAGAATCACCCCCCTCCCCCGCCAGCACGATGATCGAACGCGCCCGGTCCGGTTGCACAATGTCCAGGCTCACCTGATCATCCGGCTGGCCATTTCTGCACACCAGGTTCGTCGTGCGCCAGTTCGGCACCGCATCGCGCAGCTCTTCTTCCATCATCACTTTGTCGCGATCCGCCAGCACCACCACAGTGGCACGCCGCCGCGACGCATTCGCAACGGTCAGCTCGTTGATGACCGCCGATGCCAGCGGCGACCAGCCGAGAATCAGCGTGAAATCATCTTCGATCACCGGCGTTCGTCCACGCCGCAAACTTGCGATCTTGTCATCGATGACGGCCGAAAGAATCGAGATAAATGCACTCACCACGAAAATGCCGCAAAAGGTGATGAACAGCATCGACAACAAATATGCCCATGAACCGGTGTCACCCCCCATCGTGCCGGAATCGAGCGTGCGCAGCAGCAGCCGCCACAAAATTTCGCCATATGAAGGGGATGGGTCATCCGGGGCGAGGTTCATCACCCACACCACCAAGCCAGTCGCGATGATCAGCGCAGCTGACAACAAGCCAAGCCACGCAATCAACGCCGATGTGCCGCGCGAAACGGACTGGTCAAAACGATACCCGGCTCTTTCACGAATCCGTCGAAAAAATACTGCCATTGAAGCTCCTATGTTCTGCGTCTAAATGTTCTGAATCTAAATGTTCTGCATCTAAATGTTCTGCATCTAAATGTTCTGCATCTAATTGACTACGCCGAACTACTATCTCTTCTTTTTCCGAATCTCTGAATCCCCGAAAGAGGTCACTACTCAGGCCCAAGTCAGTATGTCCCACGAAACACGCTATTCCGTCTCCCTTCGGGAGACGGAATAGCGTGTTTCGCGTTGGAAAAATGGCTCGCCTAAGTAGTTACCAAAAGAGAAACAATGATGCGGCTCATGAAGATGACAAGGCAAGGCAATAAGTCGCATTTAGTCACTACATTTACAACAACGCAATTACAAAAAAGCGGTGCCGATATATACATATATAAGCGTCACTTTTATCGGCGGCAAGTATGCATCAAATCCGCAATCTGTGCACTCAAAACGTTTCGCTCGAAATTTTTCTCAGCACCCGCGAAAATTCCGGTACGCCGTCGGAATGAGTATGTTGTGCGAAAGCAGGCTGCGCAACAAGCCAGCCTGCCCAAGCGGCTGCACATCACGCGCTGCACCCCGCTGCGCCCGCAGCGTGCGCGCCGCAGCCACCGCAGCGCCGGCGTTCACGATGCCAGCGCCACAGCTTGCCGTCGTACATGTGCTGCCCGCAGGAAAAGCCGTCACCGTGCTGCGTAATATCTCGTTCACCTGCCTTGGCGTCAGACACGGATTCACCGACAGCACCAGGGATGCAATGCCCGCCACATGCGGCGCCGCCATGCTCGTGCCCTGATACTTCGCGTAGCTGTCGGCCGCCGGAACCGTCGTGCCCGCATTCAGCGTGGACAGGATTTGAGAATCCACTTCGTTGTCACCACCCGGCGCCGCAATCTCCACCTGCGGCCCGTAGTTGCTGTACAAGGAGCGATTGCCACGCTGCCCCGTCGCCGCTACCGTGATCACGCCATCGCACACCGCCGGAACCGCAGTCGATACCAGGCGGTGGCTGTTGCCCGCCGCAACGACGACCACCGCACCCGCAGCCACGATGTCGTCGATCGCAGACCGATACACATCCGGACAACATGGGCCGCTCAAGCTGCAGCTGCCGCCGAGGCTTATGTTCAGGACCTGCGCCGGGTTTGCATTCACCGGCACGCCAGCTACAGGCAACCCCGCCGCCCAGCGCATACCATCCACAATGTTGCTCGTGTAGCCACCACATTTGCCCAGCACCCGCACCGGCAAAATCTTCGACACCCAGTTGATGCCCGTCACACCGCTGCCGTTGTTGCTCACCGCACCGATCGTCCCGGCCACGTGCGTACCATGCCACGAACTGTTGCTCTGCGGGCAACCCCGAAACCAGCCGCTGACACTTTCAGCGGACGTAATCCAGTCACCCGGATCCCGCGCATCCGCGTCTCGCCCATCGCCGTCGTTGGCGCTTGCAGCAAAATAATTTAATTCGTCGAACTCAAGATCGATGAAGTCATATCCCTGCACAAACCGATTCGCCAGATCAACGTGCGGTCGATATCCTGTGTCAATCACCGCCACCACAATGCTGGACGAACCTGTGATGACATCCCACGCCGCAGGCAGATTGACGCCGTAGTTGGCGGACGTCACCGCCATGTAATTCCATTGCGCCGCATAAAGTGAGTCGTTCGGCGTCAGCGTCGGCCACATGATCCAGTCAGGCTCCGCATACAGCACGCGCGGATCCGCAGCCAGCTGCGCAGCCACAGCCTGCACATTCGCCACACCCAGCCGCCCACTCCCCGGCCCGCCCAGCCGCAGCGTATGCACGCCGTTGCCATGGTCCGCCTTGTAGATCAACGCCGGATCCACCCGCGCTGCCACTGATTCAACCTGCAGCCGCTGCTCCGCAGCGCTCATGCGCTCGACACCCTCTGTGCGCAGCTTCACGATGATCTGATCCGTCGCCGGAGCCGTCGCCGGAGCCGTCGCCAGCTGCGCTGGCAATGGCATCGGCCGTCCGTGCACAGGCAACGCACTCACATACGCCAACCCCAGCGCCAACCACGCACTCACAACGCGCAAACGCACTGCGTTGCTTCGAGAAAATGCTTCGCTCAACATGGTTTGCCCCACCTACAGCGGCAGATCATGCGGATGATCTGTCGATGCCAATAAAAAAGCCGCCTTGCTGATGCACTCAGCAGACGGCTTTTTCTATGATGGGCGCGATAGGGATCGAACCTATGACCCCCGCGATGTCAACGCGGTACTCTAACCAACTGAGCTACGCGCCCGAACGTTCAAAACTATACCAGCTTTGACGAAGAAAATCCAGCCTCGTTATAAAATAAAGCCGCGTTGTAAAGCCTCGTTGCAAAAGCTCAACACAGAATTTTCCGCCTCAAAACATGCTGCCCCTCTCCCCCCCCTCAAAAAAAGGGAGGGCAGCAGAGAAATTGCATCCCGTTACAGTTTGCTCATCTGGTTCAGCAACGCGCCGAAGTCCTTGGCATAAGGTGCCTCATAGCGCACACGCTCGCCGCTCGTCGGATGCACAAATTCGATGCTCAGCGCATGCAGACCCAGCCGCCCGAGCAGCGGCCGTTCGTCCTGCCCCGCCGTCGGTCGATATGCACGCTTGAACTGCGACAGCATCAGCGCCTTCCCGTCGCCATACAGCGCGTCACACGCGACCGGCGAGCCGATCGACGCCAGATGCACGCGAATCTGATGCGTGCGCCCAGTCTCCGGCCGCGCTTCAACCAGCGACAAGCCCTTGAAACGCCGCAGCACGCGCACACGCGTCACGCTCGGCTTACCATCTTCGGCGTCTACCACCGTGCGGTGCTTGCGGTCGCCGTTCGGCAACAGCGGCGCGTCGATCACGCGCTCATCCCAGCGCGGCTCACCGCGCACCAGCGCGTGGTACACCTTCTCCACCTCGCGCGTTTCAAACTGCTCGCTCATCCGCGCATGCGATTCCGCACTGCGCGCCAGCACCAGCACCCCGCTCGTCTCCTTGTCCAGACGATGCACCACCCACAGCTCACCAAACTGCGCGCTCAACAACGTCAGCGCATCCTGTTCCGGCTGCATCGCATCATGCACACTCGGCATTCCCGATGGCTTCGAAACAACAAGAATCGCCTCATCGGAGTGCACCACTTCCAACGTACGCCCCGGCGCCACAACCTTCACGCGCCACCCTGCCCTTGCGGCCGTTTCAAAATATTCACCTTTTTCTCCGTGCCCTTGCGCAGCCGCTCGAGATTCGGCCGCAGCGCAATCACGCAAAGCAAAAACACAACCCAGCCATACGCCGCGTACGACCAGCCAAAATGCTCCCAGCCGAAGATCGCCGCCAATGTAAACACCACCGCAACGCTCAGCCCGGCCACCATCGTGGCCAGCGAGGCATACCCCACGCCGAACAACATCACACAACCCAGCAGCAGCGCCGGAGTTCCCGCCGCCCACCACAAAGCCATGCCTGTGCCAACCGCCGTGGCACCTCCTGCCCCACCTTTGAAGCCCAGAAAGCACGAATAGTTGTGCCCCAGGATCACGCCGATGCCCGTCAACGCCTCCGCCCAGCCTTCGGTCTGTGGAAAGATCCATCGCGCCAGCGTCACCGCCAGCGCACCCTTGCCCAAATCAAGCAGCGCCGTCGCCACCCCCGCACCAACACCGGCCGCCCGATACGCATTCGTACCACCCGTCCGACCGCTGCCTACCGTGCGAATATCCACGCCCTTCACTATTTTCACAATTAAGAACCCAAAGGGCACGGAGCCAAGCAAATAACCGGCGACACCACAAAGGATACTGATTATGGCTCCCATAAGCGCGCGTATACTACACCCATTAATCCACGGGCGTTTTCCGAGTCAATTCAGGACTATCTCAAAGCCATCTATGAGATGCGCAGCGAGAACGGCCGTGCCGCCACGACTGCCATCGCCGCACGCTTGTGCATCGAGGCCGCCTCCGTCACCGGCATGCTCAAAAAGCTCGCCGAACTCCACCTCATCGAATACGTCCCCTACCAGGGTGCGCAGCTCACCCACACCGGCGAAAAGATCGCACTGGAAGTCATTCGCCATCATCGCTTGATCGAGCTCTACCTCATCGAAACCATGGGCTTCAGCTGGGATCAGGTGCACGCCGAAGCAGATCGCCTCGAACACGCCATCAGCGAGGAATTCGAAGACCGCATCGCCCAGATGCTCGGCGACCCAACGACGGATCCGCACGGCGATCCGATTCCGACGAAATCGGGCGAAGTAGCCGCCACCTCGCGCAATACGCTCGAAACTGCCCGCACCGGCCAGTCGCTGCGCATCGAACGCGTCCGCGACGAAGACCCCGCCGTCCTGCGCCGCGCCGCCGAACTCGGCCTGCGCCCGCATGCGCTTATCACCGTCCGCGACGCCCTCACCGGAACTCGCATGTGCATCACCTTCACCGATGGCGCCTGCCGCGATGTCGAAGCCGCCGTCGCCGCCAGCGTGTTCGTCGTGGCCGTCTGATTTCCATACTTGCCGCCCTTCACAGGTTGACGATAATCACCGATTGTCCCCGAGGTAGCGCAATCACAGCGCTCACTCGGCTGACCCAGTGACATGAAACCTTTCTTGAGCGTGATCGTTCCCGCCTATAACGAATCGACGAATATTCAGCACGGTGCGCTGAGCAAAGTTGCCGACTATCTCGAGCAACAATCGTACGCCTACGAGGTCATCGTCGTCGACGATGGCAGCGATGACAACACCGCCATCCTCGCCGAAGAATTTGCCGCCAGCCACCGCGGCTTTCGCGTGCTTCGCAATCCGCACCGTGGCAAAGCCTTCACCGTGGCGACCGGGATGCAGCAGGCGGAAGGCGATATCGTGCTCTTCACAGACATGGATCAGGCCACGCCGATCGACGAATCCGCCAAACTGCTGCCGTACTTCGCTCAGGGCTACCACATCGTCATCGGCTCACGTGGAACGGTGCGCCGCAACGCGCCAATCTGGCGCCGCATCATGTCCGGTAGCCAGGTCCTGCTGCGCAATCTCATCCTCGGCTTCCGCGATATTACCGATACACAGTGCGGCTTCAAGGCGTTCAAACACGAAGTCGTCGCCCCAATCCTGAACTCGCTCAGCGTCTACAGCCAGCGCGATGTCAGGTCTGTGCAGGGCGCCAGCGTCAGCGCCGGCTTTGACGTCGAGATGCTCTTCGTCGCCCACCGCCTCGGCTTTCACGTGAAGGAAGTACCAGTGCAATGGGACTACCGCTTCTCTCGCCGCGTCAACCTGCTCCGCGATTCGATGCGCGGCATCCGCGAACTCGTCAGCATCCGCATGGCCGACGCACGCGGCGCCTACTCCATTCGCAAAAATATCTGAAGTGATTCGGTTTATCCTTGCACTAATCTTGCGCTAATTACTAATCTTGTAACTACTCAGGCCAGCTATTTTTCCAACGCGAAACACACTATTCTCTCCCCCTTCGGGGGAGAGAATAGTGTGTTTCGCGGGAAATACTGATTTGGGCCTGAGTAGTTACCTAATCTTGCGCTAATCACTAATCTTGCGCTAATCACTAATATGGACGTCCTCGCCCTTGGCGCCGTCGCCATCGACACCCTGCTCTACGTCGACGCCTGGCCGACAGCCGACACAAAAATCTCGGTGCAGCGCAGCATGCGCCAGTGCGGCGGCCTGTCGGCCACGGCCCTCGTCGCCGCCGCACGGCTCGGCGCCTCCTGTGCCTACGCCGGCCTGCTCGGCGCCGACGGCGATGCCGATTCCGACTTCGCCAGCCAGGCAATGTGCGCCGAAGGCATCGATCTCACACATGTCGTGCACGAACGCGGTGCCGGCCCGGTGCGGTCCACCATCGTCGTCGGCGCCCACAACAACACGCGCAATATCTTCACCGAACATCCAGCACGCACCGGCGCCGACGAATCGCGGCCATCGCCCGAACTCATCCGCAGCGCACGCGTGCTGCACGTCGACCACATCGGCATCCCCGGCATGACGCGCGCCGCGCGCATCGCCCGCGATGCCGGCGTCGCCGTCGTCTCTGATGTCGAACGCGAGGAATTCGGCAACGTCGACGAACTCTTCACCCTCATCGATCATCTGATCACCAGCGAGGAATTCGCCCTGCGACGCAGCGGCGCAGCCGATGCCGCAGCCGCAGCCCTGGCACTGTGGACGCCAGCGCGCCGCTGCGTCGCCGTCACCACCGGCGCACATGGCTGCGTCTTTACCCTCGACGGCCTGCATGTGCAGTCGCAGCCCGCGCTCGCCGTCAACGTCGTCGACACCACCGGCTGCGGCGACGTCTTCCACGGCGCTTATTGCGCCATGCTCGCGCGCGGCACAACCATCATTGATTGCATCCACATCGCCGCCACAGCCGCCTCACTCAAAGCCACCCGCCCCGGCGCACAGGCAGGGGCTCCCTCGTGGAATGAAGTGATGAGTCAGATTCGAAAGTCAGTGTGAACTAAGTGAGTCGCCAAAAGTTCTGTCCGGCAGATTCGCCTCCCCCGCTTTGCGGGGGAGGCGAATCTGCCGGACAGAACTTTTGGACAGGAACTTAGACGCAGTCTGACTCACTTCTCTGACTCTCCGCTTCTCCTACAGCGCGTGCAGCGTCAGACCCCCATCCACCGGCAGCGTCTGACCAGAAATGAAGCCGGCTTCAAGCGATGACAAAAAGCCAACGGCATTGGCGATCTCGCGCGGCACCGCGTAGCGCACCAGTGACGGACCTTCCTCGTCCATCATCGTCGGATCGGTCACACGCGTCGCCATGAAACGCGCCGTGCGCGTCGGGCCAGGGCTGACGACGTTGGCGCGCACGCCCACCGGGCGCAGCTCCTTCGCCAGACAACGCGTGTACTGCACGATGCCGGCCTTGGCCACGCTGTAGGCCACTTCAGGCGACACGGCTACGTGCGCAGCAACTGACGCGATGTTGACCACACAACCAACCTGCCGCGCAATCATGCTCGGCACAACTGCCTTGCACATCAAAATTGTGCCGATCAAATTGCGGTTGAAAATCGCGTGCAGGTCTTCGATGGAAATATTCAGCGCATCGTTGGGGTTCGGCTTGCCTTTCCCTCCCGCCCCTATATCACCACCTGCAGCATTCACCAGAATCGTGATCGGGCCCAGCTTCGATTCAATTTTGCTGATGGCGCTGCGCACCTGATCGGCATTGGCAATATCGGCGACAACCGCCGTAGTCTCCTGTTCGTAGCGTGCCTGAATATGTTCTGCCACTACATCGATATTCGGTGCCTCACCGAAAACCGATGGGGAGTCGTAAAACTGGTCGTGAATCGCAACATTTGCGCCGAGCTCGGCCAGGCGTTCAGCTATGGCGCGCCCGAGGCCGCGTCCTGAACCGGTGACGAGTGCGACGCTGTTGGGAGGAAGCGTTGTCATGATGGGTCGGATGCTACGCGCAATGCCGCCCTTCGGCAACTGCCCCCGCAAGATGTGAGCACCAAGCCGCAACACACGGCGGCACGCGGCCAATTTGCCCCTTGCCGTACTGCAAATACATCCCGGGCCACTCGGACAGGGAAACTGCGCGCCTATGCGACTATAATCTCGTGCATCATGAACGCCGATGCGACGGCAGGTTCCGGTTCAGCCGACGGCGCTCCTCCAGCAGCCGACACACTTCAGACGCAACCAGGCAGCCGCAAGGCAATTGCGGTGGCTGTCGGTCTGCTCTTTGTTCTGTTGGTGCTGACCGGGCTCCTGGTCTGGTTCCTCGCTGCAGACGCTGCACGCACCGCACTTATCCGCGACATCGTGCTCGTGCTCGTCGTCTCTCTCTCGCTGCTGATCAACATCGCGCTCGGCGGCGTGCTCATTCTGCTGATCTTCCGTCTGCAGGATCTGACAAAAATGCTGCGTGATGAAATTCAGCCGACGCTCGCCAATATGAGTGAAACAGTGCGCACCATTACCGGCACCGCGAAAATGGTCAGCGATCAGGTGGCCAAGCCCACCATCAAAGCCGCCAGCTTCATCGCCGGCGTACAGGGCGCGGCGCGCGCAGCACGCCGCAGATTCAACGGCGTACGCAGTTCGCGACCATGATTCGCATTCACAAGAATGCCTGATGCCGTCGATCCAACGATTTCATACGCGGGTCGATCGATGTCAGGTGCAATTTGCAGTTTAAGGAGAACACACCATGTCCGACAACGATTCCGGAATCGGCGCTTTTTTTGCAGGAGTCCTGATCGGCGGCCTCGTCGGCGCCGCAGCAGCGCTGCTCATCACACCGCAGAGCGGTGAGGAAACCCGCCGCTCGATCGGGCGCTATGGCAACGAGTTCCGCGACCGCGCCCAGGATTCACTCGAAGACGCCCGCGAACGTGCCGAAGCCACCGTGGCCGACGCCCGCCGCCGCGGCGAACGCATTATCGAAGAAGCCCGCGAACGCGCCGAAAAGATCATGCGCGAATCGCGCGCACGCACAGAGACGCAGACCAGCACAACTGAAACCGCCACAGGTGACGCGTAACGTACCTATATTCAGACTTACATCAATATTTCTCGCGAATCACGCGGTTCTTTCCCCTGCAGCCCCTGCACATCACGTGAGCACACGTGAGGGGTGCATCCACCGTTGAGGGCAGATTTCACGAAATAGCGCGAGCCATCACCCAGACCCTCCGGTCTGGGCTGGGGCTTCAGCGTGCTTTCAGTGCTTTTTCGACGGAAAATGAGCGCGCACCACAGCGTCAATGGCACGGTCCACCGCAGCAAACCAGCCCCCAGCCCCGCAGGGCGGTCGCTTCCCCAGCCCGGGGCGCAGCGCCGGGTGACGGCGGCGCAGCGACGCGCAGTCAACGTTCGCCCCTTTTGGCGAATGCGCCCCCACGTGAGTAACTGCAAAGCACAGGCGTACACTTGCGCGCGTGCAGGACGCAATCCCGTCACTTCATCATCGGCTACGCCCACGGCTACTCCAGCACACGGCAGCATGGAAACACACACACTGCTGCGCCATCGTCGCGCCAGCAGGCTTCGGCAAATCTACGCTCGCCGTACAGTGGCTGCGGCAATCTACTGCGTGGACGCCACTATGGGTTCTGTTGCGTGAACGCGACAAAGATCCGTCACAGCTCGTCGAGCATATCCTCGAATCCGCTGCCCGCACTGCAAACAAATATCGAACACACGTATGCGCTGCTGCGCATTGAAAAAATCAGCCCAATCACCTGCGCCACTCCTGCTCGTGCTCGATGATGCACACGCTGCCGCTTCCCCAGAAAGCAGCGCACTGATTCAATTGCTCATCGACGGCGCCCACGATAGATTTCGTCTGATTCTTGTGGCACGCAGCCTGCACACTCTCTCCCTGCCCGCAAATTCACTCGTCCTCGATGCAGCCGACCTGCGCCTCACACCAGCGACCGCCGCAATGCTGACAAATCTGCCCGCAGCCGAATGCCTGCACCTGCTCAGACAGGCTGTCACCCCATTCCTTCCCCTGCGCGTGAAATACTGAGTTAGGCCTCAGGGGGTAGGTATACCAAAAATTTATTTCCGTTCCACCACGATTAAATGTTCGAGCGCGAACGCACGCAGCGGCGTGGCGTCGAGGCCCTGCATCACCGCACGCACGACACGGCCAGCCGGTCCGAGGCGGCGAATGATGTTGTCAAACCCACCACTGATCTGCGTCAATGCGACAATGCGCGCCGACGGACCAGCAAAGAGCGCGCGCAGCTCATGCGCACGATATGCACGTACATGCGGCGCCAGTTGATTGCGCCAGCGATCGGGCAGCCAGTTTACGAACGGCTTGTTGCCAAAGAAATAGCGGCCGCGCCAGTACATGCCGTGCGTCTCGAACATGTAAAGCCGGTTCGGCACATAAATCACCGCACGCCCACCCGGCCGCAGCACCCGCAGAATTTCCTGCGTACAGGCTTTGTCATCGGACACATGCTCCAGCACGTCGTTGCTGAAAACCACGTCAAAGCTCGCATCAGCATACGGCAGCCGCTCGCCAACGGCCCCAGCCGTATCCACCACACCCGCTCGCCGCGCCGCATGCAACCGCTCCTCTTCGATGTCGAAGCCGAATACGTGCGGCGTATAGCGGCGCATCGCCTGCATATAAACACCAAGGCCACAGCCGAATTCCAGCACGCGCCTGCCTTGCATTGGCGCATGCTCGATCGCCAGGCGCAGCCGCCTCTCCTGACCCGCTCGCCATACGAATGATGGATTGCCGCGCTCCGCAGCCTTATCACTGATCGTCATCATGTTTCGTTGATTTTCGTAACTGCTCAGGCTTCGATCGATATTTCCCGCCGAGCAACCATTCCTGCCCATTCGGAAAAACATGACTGCTCGGCGATGAGACAGGCATTGGAATGAGTTGGCTTGAGCAGACAACGTCCATCGTTAATCAAACCGATAGCCTACGCCGCGCACCGTCTGCAGGCGCAGCGGCCGCGACGGATCTTCTTCGATCTTCTCACGCAGCCAGCGCACGTGTACGTCGATCGTGCGCGGATCGCCCTCAAAATCGTCCCCCCATACCTGCGACAACAACAAATCTCGCGTCAACACCGCACCGCGGTTGCGCATGAGCAGCGCCAGCAGTTCGAATTCTTTATGCGTCAGCCGCAGCTCGTGCGCATCACGCCAGGCGCGATGCGCCGTGAGATCAACTTTCAAATCTCCGCTCTGCAACACCGGCTGCGTCCGCTGCGAAGGCGCACGCCGCAGCGCAGCGCGCACACGCGCCGTCAACTCAGGCAGGCTGAAAGGCTTGACGACGTAGTCATCCGCACCACTGTCCAGACCGATCACACGATCGATTTCGCTGGCGCGCGCCGTCAGCATAATGATGCCCGGATCAAGCTCGCGGCGCAGTATTCGACACAGCGACAGGCCATCCAGCCGTGGCAGCATCACATCAAGCACACATACCTCCGGCTCAAATTCGCGCGCCTCGGCCAGGCCCTGCTCACCATCGGCGGCGCTGCGCACGTCGTAGCCTTCCAGCTGCAGATGTGAAACCAGCAGCTCCCGCAGCAGGCGTTCGTCTTCGACGACCAGAATCCGCGCCATACTATTCGTCACGCGGCCGGAACTGCTTGTAGTCACCCAACGCACCGGTGGCCGTGAAAATCACCCGCTCACACAAATTCGTCGCCCGATCACCGATGCGTTCGAGATTGTGCGCCACCCACAACAAATACGTCGCACCATTGACCGTCGCCGCGTCCTGCATCATATACGTCAAGAGATCGCGCAGCACCTGGCTGTACAGCACATCCACATCGTCATCGCGATCAGCCACTCGCTGCGCCAACGCCGTGTCAGAATTCAAAAATGCGTCCAGCGCAGAATGAATCATCTCAACCGCGATTTCCTGCATGCGCAGAATATCGACCAGCGGCTTGATCAACGGGCCATCACCCAGCCGCAGCGAAATATTCGCAATTCCTACTGCATGATCACCAATGCGCTCAAGTTCGACAGCAATGTGCAAACACGAAATGATCTGCCGCAAGTCGCGCGCCGTCGGCTGCTGCCGCGCAATGCACTTCAGGCATTCCTCTTCGACTTTGTAACGCAGCTCGTTGACGCGTGTGTCGGATTCGACGACGTGCCGTGCAAGCGACGCATTGCGTTCCTTGAGCGCCCTTACACTTTGAAGAATCTGATCTTCGACAACGCTGCTGATTCGCAGCACATCCTGGCGGATGAACTGCATGTCTTGGTCTAACTGGGTGCGCGTGAACGGTGTGGCTGTCACGCTCAAGATTATAGGAGTGTCCCCACGCAGATTCGAACTGCGATCAACGGCTTCGGAGGCCGATACTCTATCCATTGAGCTATGAGGACGTGTGGGAAGGATTATACAGAACCCCTATAATCACGCCCAACAACGGGTGCGTTCGCCAAAAGGGGCAAACTTTCGACCGCCGGCGATCGGCACTGATTGGAATCCTCGAAACGCGCTATCTCCCTCCCCCTTCGGGGGAGGGAGATAGCGCGTTTCGAGGATTTACCAACGATGGGCCGATCGCGATGGCGGATGACCCAATCGCCCCTTTTGGCGAATGCACCCCCCAACAACAGCCATGACACTCGCAGTAATTAAATTCGGCGGCACGTCGGTCGGCGACGCGCGCGCAATGCGCCAAAGCGCTCAAATCGTTCGCAGTGCGGTGGAAAAGTTCGACCACATCATCGTTGTCACATCGGCCATGGGCAAATCGCCGGATCCGCGCGATCAGGTCAAGGTGACGGACACGCTGATCAACGCCGCACGCAGCGCTGCGGATGGCGATGGAGAATTTTTTCACAAAGCCAAACGCCAGCTGGCCGACAAGCACCTCACGGCAATCGACGGCGCCGTCGACAACCCAGAGGACCGTCGGCGCATCGCAGAGGAAATCGATCGGCTGCTCGACGGATTCGAGACGCTGTGCGCCAGCGTGCGCGTGCTGGGCGAAGTGACGCCGCGCGCACTCGACGCGATCTCCGGCCTCGGCGAGCGCATCGCCGCCCGCATCCTGGCCGGTGCACTGCGCAGCGTCGGCGTCAATGCCGAATCCATCGACGCCACGGAAATCGTCGTCACCGACGACCGCTTTCAAGCGGCGGCGCCGCTCATGGACGAAACGCGCGAGCGCACTCACACCGTGCTGCACCGCATGCTCGATCGCGGCGTCGTGCCCGTCGTCACCGGCTTCATCGGCGCCACACGCACCGGCGTGCCGACAACGCTCGGCCGCGGCGGCAGCGACTATTCCGCCAGCATCATCGCCGCTGCCATGGACGCCACCGACGTCTTCAACTACACCGACGTCAACGGCGTGCTCAGCACCGATCCGCGCATCGCGCCAGATGCGCGCACGATCGATCGCCTCACCGCACAGGAGATGTCGGAAATGGCCTACTACGGCGCTTCGGTCCTGCATCCGATGACGATCGCGCCGCTGATCGAGCGCAACATCCCGCTGCGCGTCAAAAACACCTTCAACCCGGATCACCCCGGCACACTGATCGTGCACGACTCGTATATCGAGGGAGCGCACGCGCTCAAGGCCGTCACCACCGTGCGCGAAGTCAGCGTCATTACCGTCACCGGCCGCGGCATGAAGGGCGTGCCCGGCATCGCCGCGCGCACGTTCACCGCCGTCGCCCGCACCGGCACCAGCGTGCTGATGTTCTCGCAGGCCAGCGCCGAAACGAACATCTGCCTCGTCGTCCCGCGCGCATCTACGGCGCGGGTGAAGAGTGAACTGCAGTCGGAAATGGCCGGCGAAATCAGCCGCCACGAGATCGACGAGGTCACCTCTTTCGACGAAGCCTCGATCATCACCGTCGTCGGTCAGGGCATCTCCGACACGCCCGGCGTCAGCGGCCGCGTCTTCGGCGCACTGGGCAACGCCGGCATCAACGTCTACGCCATCGCGCAAGGGTCAAGCGAATGCTCGATCAGCATGGTCGTCGGCGACAAGGTCTGCGACGACGCTGTCCGCGCAGTGCACCAGCTGACGTTGCACTAGTTCAGATCAGAGATGTCGATGCGCTCTCTACTTCGGTCGATGTTGCGACGCTGCGGATGGGACATCGTGCGGTTTCCGCCGCCTGCCCCGAAGCAACCGGTGGACCCATGGCTGTACCTGCGGCGCCTCGACATCCGCACCGTCATCGACGTCGGTGCCTTCGACGGCGACACCGGCCGGATCTATCGCAAAATGTGGCCGGACGCGGTGCTGCACTGCTTCGAGCCGCAGGCAGCGCCGTACGCCGCGTTGAAAGCATGGGCAGCGCAGGAAGCGCCGAACGTGCGCACATACGATTGTGCGCTCGGCGACGCGCCGGGCACGGGTACGATGCGAGGATTGGCCAAGCCGACCAAAACGCTGAAGAGGACGAGCTTATAGATTTCCGGAATAAACAAGGCTCAAACGCAGAGGGCCTTGGCAAAGGATGCCAGAGCATCAAAGTTCATGTTGCGCAGCAAGGCACACGCGAAACGCTCGGTGCGTAGATGCATCACAAAGGCATCAAGCAACGCATCAAGTTTGGTGAAGGTGTGATTGTGACT
>CANJQH010000014.1 GCA_947476335.1 Anaerolineae bacterium
GTAGGCAAGGTTCGCACAGGGCAGACGCTCACAAGTTTTGCCTGGACGAACTACTAAGTTCCTGTCCATAAGTTTTGTCCGGCAGATTCGCCTCCCCCGCAAAGCGGGGGAGGCGAATCTGCCGCCAGAACTTTTGGCGACTCACTTAGCCCAGACCATAGGGTCTGTGTGGCTTGGCCACGCATACGCCATGCCCTAAATTTCGCCCTCAACGGTGGATGCGCCCCATCGGGCGCATCCCGGCTATTTCACATCTATGCGCGCCGCCGCGTCCGGCAGTGGTGCGCTGGCCGCATCGACGCCGGGCATGCGCGCAAAATCACCCTGCGGCTTGTACAGGCCGAGCCTGATCGTCCATGGCCCGGCTGGCGCATCGGCTGGCAGCGTGATGCGATGCACGTCGACGACCTCGTCTCCGCTGCGCCACCAGCGTGCTGTGAAGTCGCCCGCCGCCGCCGGCCCGTCGGCCTGCGCGACCAGTGTGTCGCCAGCGTAGAGGTGCACGAATACGGTGTAGTCCTCGGTGAAGTCGGCACTGGCGTGCCAGCGCAGCGTCACCTGCAGCGCATCACCCGCGCGCGCGACGTCGGTGGCCAGCAGGTCGGCGCGTTCGAAGCGCGCCAGCGGCGTCGATATGGCTGGCGCGTTTGATGAAATCTGCGTCGGCGAGTACGCCGCGACGACATAGTTCGGCCGCCCGATCAGCTGACCCGTGCCGTCGCTGGTTTCAAGGAAGTGGCCGTGTGTATCGATGAAGCCGACGTCGATGGCGAGCGCGCTCTGTACGAGCTGCGGCGTTGCCTCACCGCGCAGTGAGAAGTCGTCGGGCAGGCGCACGCGAATGTGTTCGACGACGACTTTGCCCGGGCGCCAGACGCGCATCGAATACATGCCCCCGCCGCCGATTGATTTGTAGAACGCCGTTGCCGTTGGATTTGTCGCCGGCTTTTGCAACACACGCATGAACAGCGTAAGCTCGTCCGGCAGCGCTGTGAGCGCCTGCATGTAGAGTGTGACGTCGAGCACGCGGTCGGCGCCAACGCGGCCGTTCGGTGTATTTACACGGTAGCCGATCCAGCGAATCTGTTGGTCGAAGTACAGCTCGGTTGGCGTATAGCCAGCGGGGATCGCGGCGTCGTTCGCCAGTCGCTCGGGCAGGGCAAAGGCGGGGCGGATGACGAAGAACGGCACGGCGCAGGTGAGCGTCGCCAGCAGCGCGCACAGCCCGGCGACGATGGTCCGGCGTACGCGCTCAGTTGCGCGCAGCAGCGCCAGCATGCGCAGTAGTCCGAGTGCCCACAGCGCCGATATGGTAGTGATGATGGGAAAGAGCAGGCGCCCCTGGCTGGCCAGTGTGAGCGACGTCCAGCGCAGCAGAGCGATGAAAGTGACGGCGAGCACGATGGTGCACAGCGCCACGATTTCGAAGGAGGTCACGAGAGGATTTGAATCTGTGAAGCTTTGCGTCTGCGCGTTGTTGCGTGTGAGCATGGCATCGCGCATGATGAAGACGAGCCCGACGCTGCTGAGCGCGAGCAGCACTTCGAGTGCGTCATAGATCGGCGTCGGCAGCGCAATGTTCACTGCGCCGAACAGGCCCCAGTAGGCCATGTAGAAGCCCTCCCATTCGCCCAGCAGCTGCAGCGCGCTCGGCGCCGTTGCACGCAGCCCGGCGACTTCGGCCATGCGCTGGGTGCCGGTCGGGTCACCGTAGAGAAGTGCGTTGCGCACGTACCACCAGCCGGCGATGACGAGAATGGGAATCACGATTGCAGCTGCGTGCGCGAGCATTCGTCGTCCGTTGTCTGTCGTCCGCCGTTGGTCTGTCATCACCCGCAGCAGCACGGCGGATGGAATGATGGCAGCGAGGACGAGACCGGAGACTTTCGTCAGCGCGGCGCAGCCGAGCACGAGGCCAAGCAGCAGTGAGCGGCGCAGCGTGGGTGCTGCGCTGATCTGTCGTGCGCCGAGCAGCAGCGCGCACGATGCGAGTGCGGTGGCGAGCGTGTCGTTGTTCACGCTGGACATGATGTGCACGAACATCGGGTTGAAGGCGACGAGGCTGGCGGCGAGCGCCGGCGCGCGCTTGTCGGGGGTCAGTATGGCGGCGAGCGCCCACGCTGCGCACACGGCGACTGCGCCGCATGCAATGCCGACGAAGCGCAGCGCAGTCCATGCCAGCACACTGCCCGTGGGCAGCGCCGCCGCTGGTGCTGGTGCTGGCGCGTGTTGCATTTGGTTGAAATTGTCGAAAGCGTCGGCGCGGCCCTGGCGCGCATGGGCATTGAAGCGATGCACGAGCGCGAAGTCGCTGCGATCGAACAGTTGTGCGAGCACGGCCAGCAGTGCGTAGTAAAGCGGCGGCTGGCTGCCTTCCTGCTGCCATGGCGCCTGCTCCATGCTCAGTCCTGAGCGCTGCACGGGCAATGCGCCGCCGTTTGCCAGATGTTGTGCGAAGGCTACGTGTAGTGGTTCGTCGGAAACTTCGAAGGCTGGTGTGATGAGCGCGTAGAGCGTTGCCAGCGCGAAGTAGGCGGCTACGATCCAGCGCAGCGTGCGCGGGAAGAATTTTTTCGCGATTGTCATGACAAGTGCTCAGGCCAGTCGATTATTTATCACGAAATGAGTTACACCACTGTGCTTGTGCGCCGCTGCTGCAGCATTTCTGGCACCAGGATCAGCGATGCTGCTGCGATCATTCCCGCACAGACGAGGCCCATCGTCGAGATGGGCACGCCGTCCACCAGTTGAAAGGCGAGGAACGGCGCGATGATGCCGCGCACGCCGGTGAAGAACGTGTGCACCGACATGTATTCGGCGACGTGCTGTGGCGGCGAGAATTTTGTCACCCACAGGCTCCATGCGAGTTCGCCGCCGGCTGCTGCTGCGCCGAAGACGATGGCACTGGCAAATAGTCCTGCGTCGCTGGAGCCGATGAAGAACCCTGCCGTGCCGATGGCGAAGCCGAGGTTCAGTACGATGCGCATCGCGAAGAAATTCATGCGGTCGAAAAGGCGGCCCCACAGCGGTGTGAGCACGATGCGCACCAGGCTGGGCACGACGATGGTGAACAGCGCAATGCGCTGTGGTTCGAGCGCCAGGCCGTAGCGCGGGTTGGCGAGATATTCGACGCGCAGCGGCACCATCATCAGATTTGCGACGCCCATCAGCATCCACGCCGCGAGTGTGTATCGCAGCGTGCGATCGGTGCGGATGAAGCGCATTGCGTGGAAAGGGGAGTGGCGCGTCTGGCTTTCGACGGACGGCAGCGGCTGCGTCGGCATGCGACCAATCGCCCACGAAGCGAATGCCAGTGCTGCGCCGAATGCGGCGAGCATCCAGCGGAAATAGCCGATGTCTGCCGACAGGATGCGGCCGCCCAGTTCGCCGGCTGCGGCTGCGACGGCGACGCGGATGACGAGCGCACGAGAGACGAAGTGCCCGCGGCGGCGCGGCTCGTAGTTGGCCTGGTAGGCGAAGGTCAGCAGTGGGATGACGAGATTGACGCACGCCATTGCCAGCATTGCGCCGGCTACGTAGATCGGCAGCGTTGGCCATAGGGCAGCGGCGGCGAATCCGGTTGCACCGACGGCGAGGATGGCAGTGGCGATGCGCGCGGCCGGCTTTCTCGAGCGCGCTGCGAGCGGCACCAGCCACATTGTTGCCAGCAGGCCGATGTTGCCGCCGGCGGCGAGGAGCGATTTTGAAAACGCATCGGCGTGCAGTGCGCGCACTGCGATCAGAATCAGAAAGGTCGACGATGCGCTGTCGATCATGCCGGCGGAAACTGAGCGCAAGCGATCGTAAAGATACGTGAGGCGGGTGTTTTCCGTGGGAATGTTCATGCGTTTCGCACACGACGCAGTGCCAGCACGGCGAGTGCGAGCACGATGAGTTCGAGCCCGAACAGCGCTGTGTAGTTGTCGAAGCGAAGCGCGCCGACGGGCAGCTCGAAGCCATGCAGCGCATCCAGCAGTGCGCCGAAGACGATCGGCGCAATGCCGGCGGTGACGTTGACGATCATTGAGTAGGCGGCGAAACCAGTGGCGTTGTTGTCGCTCGTGGCGAGCGTGTTCATTGTCAGGCGTGTGTTGAACAATTCGAAAAGCCACGCGAAGCATTCGGTGACGACGAGCAGCACTGGTGCGACGATGACGCCCAGCGATGCGCCGCTGGCGGCGAGCAACGCCCAGATCAGCACAGAGATCGTCCACCATGCGAGAGTGATGCCGAGGAAGGGTTTGCTGCCAGTGCGGTCGAGCCGATTGCGCACCCAGGCCATGGTGAAGATGACGAGCAGTGAGGCGGACGCGCTCAGCCATAGCAGCGTGCTGTCGGACAGGCCGATGCGCGTGCGGGCATAGACGGTGACGAACGCGCCAGCACCGAGGTTGATGATCTGGGCCAGCGCCGAGAAGGCCACGATTTTGCGAAAATTTGGCTCGCGCAGCACTGCGCGCACACTGGGGCGCGGCGCCGGCGATGTGGCGTGTTCTGCCGGCATCTGCGGTGATGGGATGCGGTTTAGATAAAACAAGCTGGCCACTGCGGCAAGTTCGCCGACGAGGAAGACTTCGGCATAGTCATGCGGCGATCCCTGCGCGAGCAGCAGCCCGGACAGTGCCAGGCCAAGTAGCGAGGTGATGTTCATGAAGAAGCGGTCGCGCGCCAGGAATTCTCCACGCTGTGTGGCTGGGATCAGCGCTGACATCCATGGCAGCCAGGCAACGACGGCCATGGAGCGCAGCATGGTGAAGAGTGCGATCATCACCAGCACAAGGATCACCGCAAGCGGCTTTCCGATTGAATCTGCGATGAACGGCATCAAGATCATCGGTGCGAAGACGGCGGTGCGCATGCCCCAGCCAAACATCATCAGGCGCCGATGGCCGACGCGTTCGACGAAGCGTGACATCGGCAGTTGCAGTACCGCCATGAGCGGGTTCAAACCGGCCAGCAGCCCGAGCGCCAGCGATGGGGCACCGAGGGAGCGCATGAAAAGGACCAGCGGGCTGGTCATGCACATCTGCCATGCGACGGTGCTGAGCGAGTCGAAGATGATGATGTTGCGCAGGCGTGGATCGGGCTCTGATTCGTTTTCGGTCGACATGATCGGCGTGCGGCGAGATGTTAGCACGAGCATGACTTGCGCGCTGTGGTGCTCGCGTGTATTTTGCGCAACCTATACGAGGGGTGAATCGCGATGTGCCTCACATCGGCCGATTCGCATTTGAGACAGCTGCTCGGGGGGCGAGCAGTTGTCGCGCATGGGGAGGGAAACATGACGGCACGTGTGCTTGTGCAGGGAGTCGTGAAACGTCTGGCGCGCCGTTCGCGGCGGTCGGAAGTGGAAGGGGCTCTGCTGGAGCTTGATTCGCAAACGTGGGTATTCGTTCCGCTGGAAGCCGGTGACGCGGTTCCGCAGCTGGGTGAGAAAGTGACGGCATGGACGACGCTGCACCACCTGCGGCAGGCGCTGATGGAAAAGAACAAGCGCACCACAAAAGTGATGCGCTTGTCTGAATGAGCCGCGTAGGACTTGAACCTACAACCCATTGATTAAGAGTCAATTGCTCTGCCAATTGAGCTAGCGGCCCGAACGAACAGAAGTATACGCATACCGATGATTTTTGCAAGGGGGTAATTATCGTTTTAAGGACGAGCCGCTGCCTTAGGGTGCATTCGCTGTTTGGGGCGAACGTTGACCGCGCGTCGCTGCGCCGCCACCACCCGGGGCTTCCGCACCTTCGGTGCTTGGCCCCGGGCTGGGGAAGCGACCGCCCCTGCGGGGCGAGGGGCTGGTTTGCTGCGGTGGACGGCGCCTCCGGCGCTCATGTGCCACGGAAAAAGCGCCGAAGGTGCGACGCTGCCCCAGCCCGGACCTCAGTCCGAGTCCAGGTGACAGCCGCCGCCATTTCGTGAAATTCGCCCCAAACGGCGCAGGCGCCCCGCCGTACTCCGTATGGGTTGATACGCTAGACTCGCCGCATGAGCGCGCCCGAACCCAAAGTCATCACCGGCGTGCTGGAGCGCATCACGTTCCAGAACGAAGAGAACGGCTATACCGTGGCGAAGCTGTTGCCCGACAGCCGCGAACAACGTGGGCAGGATTCGCTTGCTACAGTGATCGGCCCTCTCGCCGGCGCCATGCCCGGTGAGGCACTCGAACTCACCGGGCACTGGCAGCATCACGACCAGCATGGCTGGCAGTTCGTCGTCCATTCGTACAAATCAGTGCTGCCGGCTACGGCCACCGGCATTCGCAAATATCTCGGCAGCGGGCTGATCAAAGGAATTGGCCCGCGCACGGCCGAGAAAATCGTTGCGCATTTCGATGTCGATACGCTTCAGGTATTCGATACAGCGCCGGACCGTCTGCGCGATGTGCCCGGCATCGGTGCGAAGACTGTGGCGAAGATCATCGCTGCGTGGACCGAGCAGAAGGCGATCAAAGATGTCATGATCTTTTTGCAGGGCCATGGCGTGTCGACCAGCCTGGCGGTTCGCATTTACAAGCAGTACAAGGACGCGTCGATCACCATCGCGAAGAATCAGCCGTACCGGCTGGCGCGGGAAGTGCACGGCATCGGCTTCAAGACGGCCGACAAAATTGCGCTGGCGATGGGCGTACGGCTCGACGACCCGGAGCGGCTCAAGGCTGGCGTGTTATTTGCGCTGAGCGAGGCGTCGGATGAAGGCCACACATTTCAGCCGCGGGTGCAGCTGTCTGAGCGCGCCGCTGAGCTGCTCGGTGTCGAGGCCGTGCAGGTTTTTCAGGCGATCGATGCGCTGATCACTGAAAACGGCGCACATGCCGAAGCGCTGCATCGCACTGATGACGGCTCGTATGAAAATGTTCCCCTGGCTGCGTCGCGTCTGCGGCTCGGTGAACCTGCGGCCGAATATGGCGCACCCGCTGAGTCCGCTATTTATTTGCTGCCGTTTTTTCATGCCGAAGAGGGCATCGCTCGTCAGCTCGCCCGCCTGCGCCGTCCACCCATCGACTTGCTGACGGAATTTCAAACGGTCGATTTTGATGTGGTGTTCAGCTGGCTTGATGCAACTGAAAAAATGATGCTGGCTGATAAACAGAAAGAGGGCGTGGTCATGGCGCTGACGCAGCCGGTCAGTGTGCTGACGGGCGGGCCGGGTACGGGAAAGACGACGAGCATGCGCGCGCTGATTCGCGTGCTGCAGGCCAAGCGCAAGCGCATCGTGCTTGCGGCGCCGACCGGTCGCGCGGCCAAACGCCTGAGCGAGGCGACCGGCCTTGAGGCGAAAACGCTGCACCGGCTGCTGGCAATTCGCCCCGGTGGCAAGCCGCAATTTGATGCGGATGCGCCGCTGCCGGCTGACATCGTCATCGTCGACGAAACCAGCATGCTCGATACGCTGCTGATGAATACGCTGTTGAAGGCGGTGGCGACGGGCGCACATGTGCTGTTCGTCGGCGATGCAGATCAGCTGCCGAGCGTCGGCGCGGGCAATGTGCTGGCGGATCTCATCGCATCGGAAAGTCTGCCTGTGGTGCGGCTCGAGCAGATTTTTCGTCAGAGCGAGTCGAGCGCGATTGCAGTGAATGCGCATCGCATCAACAGCGGACAAATGCCACTGACTGGTGGTGAGATCGCAGATTTCTTTTTATTTGCTGAAGACGATGCAGAGGCGGCGGCGGCACTGGTGGTTGATCTAGTGGCGCGACGCATTCCAGCAAAATTCGGCATGCGCGCGATGGACATTCAGGTGCTTGCGCCGATGCACAACGGCAAATGTGGTGTGGCGTGGTTGAACAGCGCGCTGCAGGCGGCGCTGAATCCTCCCTCGGACGACAAGCCGCAGAAAGTATTCGGCAATCGAACTTTCCGACAGGGCGACAAAGTGCTGCAGATGCGGAACAACTACGACATGGATGTGTTCAACGGCGACGGCGGCATGATCATGCGCATCGACAGCGTCGATCAGGTCGTGGCGGTGCAGCTTGAGGACGATCGCATCATCGAATACGATTTCACCGATTTGGATCAGCTTACGCTGGCGTACGCGATTTCGATTCATAAGTCGCAGGGGTCAGAATATCCGTGTGTGGTCATGCCGATGGTGATGAGCCATTTCATGATGCTTGAGCGCAAATTGATTTATACGGGCCTGACGCGCGCGCGCAAACTAGCCGTGCTGGTGGGCAGTCGCAAGGCGATCGGGATTGCCGTGCGCAACGGCGGTGCGAGTGGGGCGGGCCGCATGACTGGGCTGCGAGCGCGGATGAGGCAGAACAACACGTAACAGCACAAAAATTTTTGCGTCGGCAGCGCCATGATGTGAAGTGCTTCAGCTGCATTAAGCCGTCGAAGATTTGTGCGACGCGGTCCGCGCGTATATGGATTCTGCAGACGATGAATTCGGCGTGTGCGAACGCGTAGGTGAGCGGCAGCGCGATATAGCCGAACCGTAACTACCCAGGCCCAAATCAGTATTTCCTGCGAAACACGCTATTCCTTCCCTCTTCAGGGGAAGGAATAGCGTGTTTCGTGTTGGAAAACCAGCTGGCCTGAGTAGGTACGCCGGACCTGATACCTGGCGTGGTTGCGAGCATGCATGCGTGATGCTGGCCCATCTCTCCGGCGCCGACGAGTGCGAAGCGCAGCGGTTCGGCCATAGGGGCGGTTATATATCCTGCACAATTTCTACGATATGGTGCGGATCGTGCGTGCTCGGCGCTGGGTGAACGGGCGCGAGAGCACTTCTGTTGCGGCTTTTTCCGCGACGGGAAGTGATGCATTGCCGAGGCCGACGGCAAGTCGGTAGGCGAATTCATCGCATCGATCGTCGCGGACGCGATTGACCTGCGCTCGATATGTGCGGTGTATGCGATCACTGCGCTGGAAATTTATCCGACCATCGTGTCGATGTCTGCTGCTGCAGCAAGCAGTGCGTCGGCAACACTTTGCTCGCCGGCATATGCCGAGCGAATGGCGGCGACCCAGCGGTCGGCCAGCCGGAGGTAATGTGGATTGGGAGTGACGAGCACCTTTGCTTCCTGTTCGATCAGCCGGCGTGCGACAGGATAGAAATTGCCCCAGGCAGCAGCCATGGCTTGAAACTGTGGGTCGTCCCACGTGCTGCGGCGCGTCGGGTTCATGTTGCCCTCGAAGGCAGAGCGCAGCAGGAATTTTTTGCCGGCCGCCCACTCCATGAATTGCCACGTTGCAGCTTTGTTGTCTGACTTGGCGTTCATCACGAGTGACCACGTCCACATATTTGACACACGCTTGCCACTGGGGCCGATCGGCGGCAGCGCGTAGCCCATACGGCCGGCGACCTGAGATTTTTCCTGGTTCTCGTAGAACGCTACGTAATGATCTGAATCGACGATCAGGCCGTACTGATCGGCGCAGAAATCCATCGCCAGTTCATGCCAGTGCTGATCGAGCCAGGCCGGCGGTCCGCTGCGATGCAGGCCGGCGATGAAGTCCTCAGTAGCGGCGATGCCCGCCGGAGAGGCGATGGCGCACTTGCCCGCATCATCGAAATCTTGCGCGCCGTACGACCAGAACTGGGTGGCATAGCCGGTGTACATCGTGTGCCATACCTGAATGCCGCGCTGCGCGAATCCGCGCACAGCGCCATTCGACGCACTCTGCAGCTGCTGTGCTGCGGCGAAATATTCGGCCCACGTCGTCGGCACGGATACACCGTACTTCTCCAGTGTTGCAGGCACGTAGGCGAGGTTATACGCTTCGCAGTTGACTGGCAGTTCCCACAGTGATCCTGTTCCCAGTCGATCGCCGAATCGGCCTGTCCATCGATTGCTCGTGATCAGCGATGGAAAGAAATCGGCGGCGCCGAAATCTGTGCTCGCTTGTGCCATATATGCATCAAGGGGCTCGACGAATCCTGCGCTGATGTGTTCCCACAGGAGCACCGGGCCCGACATGTATACATCGGCTGCGTCAGTGCCATCCAGATACTTGTGAATGTCGTTCGAGAAATATTCGTCGGTCGGAATAATTTTGATGTCGAGATGCAGACCGCTCTGTGCTCGGAATTCATCTGCATGTCGAACGACTGAATCGACGAATGCGTCTGTGTCGGGGGCGAAGAATCGTACTTGTGCCATCTGTCTCCTTTTGTAACTACTCAGGCCCAAATCAGTATTTCCCGCGAAACACTGATCTGGATCTGAATCGTTATCTGAGATGTGAGGCGGAGTGTGCATCACAGCGATGAAATCCTACAAGCGTGATTGTGGTGGCTGCTTCGATCTTGTTGATTCGGCAACTTGTCACAAATCGTCTACCATCCGCGCATCATGACTTCACGCACGATGCGCGCCGCCCGTTTTGGTGGCGAGAGCCGAATTACGATTGTTGATGTGCCGCTGCCTGAGCCTGGCTCTGGTCAGCTGCTGCTGCGCGTTGGCGCCAATGCGTTGTGCGGCTCTGAGCGCGGCCAGTTTCGCAATGGCGCACCTGTGACGCCTGGCCACGAAGCGGCTGGCGTTGTGGTCGCCGTTGGTTCTGATACGCACACAGTTGTCGGCACAGCGGGTGTCGTATTTTTGATGGCGTTCTGTGGTGAATGCCACAACTGCAGACGGGGCGCCACCAATCAGTGTCTGGCGAAGCGCGGTGATATGGGCTTCAACCGCGATGGTGGCTACGCAGAATATGAGCTTGTCGATGAGTCGACTTTTTTTGCAACGCCGGCGGAATTTAACGCGGCCGATGCGACACTGCTCCTCGACATCATGGGGACTGGCGGGCATGCCATCGAGCGCGGCCGCCGCGTGCATGACGACATTCGCTCGGTGCACGTTGCTGGTGCCGGGCCGATCGGCCTTGGTGTGCTGGCGATGGCGAAGATCATGCTCGGTGATCTTCCCGTCTATATCAGCGACGTATCTCCGTACCGTCTTGCCCTTGCTGAGAAGATGGGCGGCCTGCCCGTGGATGTGTCGAGTGACCTGCTGGCAGACGGCTTTGCGCGTCATGGCATTTTGCATGTCGACCTTGCGATCGACACGAGCGGCAAAGGTGCTGCACGGCAGGCTGCGATCGACTGCGTCGATAAGCGTGGAGCGTTCGTGTGTGTCGGCCATGGTGAAGGATTGAGCCTCGATGTCTCGCGCCATTTGATTGCGCCGGAGCATGCGGTGCTTGGCAGTGAATATTTCTGCTTCGACGAGCTGCCGGCCAACGTTGAGCGCCTCAGATCACACCGCGACTACATCGTGCAGATTATTACGCATCGCATGTCGTTGTCGGAAATTCAAAATGCCTTCGAGTTGTTCTTCGGGGGTGCGACTGGCAAAGTGGTGATTGAACCATGAGCAATACAAAGATCAGGGTCGCGCTTGTCGGTGCTGGTGGGTGGGGTGCGCAACATGCGCGTGTGTTCTCACAGCATCCTGATGTGGAATTGTGTGCGGTTTGTGGACGCAGTGAAACCCGCACGCGCGCGCGTGCGGAGGCGTACGGCCTGCGTGCGTACTTCGACGTCGATGACATGCTCGATGAGGAGAAGCCGGATTTTGTCAGCATCAGCCTGCCGAATCAGACGCATTTCGCGCCGACGATGCGGGTGATCGAGCGCGGATTTCCTCTGCTCGTGGAGAAGCCGCTGGTGTTCGATCTTGGTGAGGCGGATGTGTTGCTGGCAGCTGCGGAAAGGCGCGGGCTTTTCTTCGCCATTAATTTCAATCATCGATATGCCCAGCCAGTGCGTCGTGCGCGCGAGGCGATTGAAGCAGGCCGCCTCGGCGATGTGGTGTTTGCCACCTGGCGTTTCGGCGGCGAAGGTTCGAGCACGCATCCACATGCGAATCTCATCGAGACGCAGTGCCATGGCTTTGACATGCTCGAGCATTTGTGCGGGCCGATTGCTGCGCTCAGTGCTGAGATGACGGACAAGACCGGTGGTGGTTTTCGCACGCTTGTGCTGTCTCTGCGTTTTGCTTCTGGTGCGATCGGCAGCCTCGTGGGAACGTACGACTCGTCGTATGCGTATCGCGACACACATCGTGTCGAAGTGAACGGTACGCGTGGCCGCGTGCTGATCGATGACACTGTGAAGCGCTTTGAGTTTCAAGCGATGGGAAACGAGACGGCTGAAGTCTGGCAATCCGGTTACTTCAACGATCGCGATCGCGAATTTCATCGCACATTCGATGTGCATCTTGATGCGATGCTGCGTGCGTTTCGTGCCGGCGCTGCACCGCCGATTCACGCACGGGCTGGACGGCGTGCACTTGTGCTGGCGCATGCGGCGATTGAGTCGCATGCGAGCGGGTGCAGAGTGATGACGGAATAACGCAGGTGGTGCACCCGGTGTAACTACTCAGGCCCAAATCAGTATTTCCCGCGAAACACACTATTCTCTCCCCCTTCGGGGGAGAGAATAGTGTGTTTCGCGTTGGAAAAATGGCTGGCCTGAGTAGTTACCATCCGCTACATACGGTACAGGTTGGCGGTTTCTCATGCTCTCAGTTCCTGTCCATAAGTTTTGTCCGGCAGATTCGCCTCCACCGCTTTGCGGTGGAGGCGAATCTGCCGCCAGAACTTTTGGCGACTCACTTAGAATCTCGTCCACACAATGTCATTTGATGCGACGACGCAACTCGACGAGACCGATTGGCGGATCATGAAGGAGCTGCAGGAGAACGCACGCTTATCGTATGCCGAACTCGGCCGCATAGTGAATCTGTCGCGGCCTGCGGTGGCTGATCGCATGAAGCGACTCGAAGGACTGGGTGTTATTTCCGGTTATCGTGCAGAGATCAATTTGGCGCGCCTTGGCTACGGCATTCACGCCTTCGTGCGCATTAATGCGCAGGGTGATGTCTCCGAGCTTCTCAAGACAATTCGTGAAGTGCCGGAAGTGCTCGAATGCCATCGCGGCACGGGCATGGATTCGTTCATTTTGAAAGTAGCCGTGCCATCGCTGTGGCAGCTTGAGAATGTGCTCGACAAATTCATGCGCTATGGTCAGGCGACGGCGTCGGTTGTGCTTTCATCGGTGCTGACGAAGCGCGTGGTGACTGAGGGCATCGAGGCGCGCTCTGGCTTCGAGAACGGCGCCGGGATTTAGATCATGGGCAACCACTCAGGCCATCCGGTTGGAACACTGCAAAGTGGGAAGCGGGGTCCGTTACAAAACATGAACCTCACGGCTTGAATTGCACCGATGTTGACGATCTCCAGCGAACTCCTGGGCACGTTGTGTGCTCATCTCGAAGCGGGCTATCCGCATGAAGCCTGCGGTATTTTGCTCGGTGAAATCGATGATGCCACCGACGTGCGTTGTGTGAGGGCGGTGGTGCCGGTGCGCAACGCATGGGCTGATGCTGCGGCGCCGGTCGCGGATGATCATGGGATGCACGATCGTTATGCGATCGACCCTGCCGATGTCGCGCGAGCGGACCGGACGGCGCGTCGACATGGCTGGGACATCATCGGGTTTTTTCACTCACATCCGGATAGCCCGGCCATTGCTTCGGAGACTGATCGCGAGTGGGCGTGGCCGGTGGTTTCGTTCGTCATTGCATCTGTGATGCATGGTCATGTGACGGATGTGTTTTCATGGCGCCTGCGAGACGATCGCAGCGCGTTCGACGAAGAAAAAATCTCGGCGCAGTCGGCTTAAAAATAGCGCAACGACATCAGGTCTGAAAATGTGTTGCGCTGGGATGCTGGGAAATGAGCAGGGTTGAGTGATTCACGGTAACTACTCAGGCCCAAATCAGTATTTCCCGCGAAACACACTATTCTCTCCCCCGAAGGGGGAGAGAATAGTGTGTTTCGCGTTGGAAAAATAGCTGGCCTGAGTAGTTACGATTAACGTGACTTGCCCGCTTGCACAGTGGCAAATCACGTTGGTTGCAAAATACTTCACGCGAACGCATTCAGACGAACGCATTCAGACGAACGCATTCAGACGAAGGCGTGAAGACGCCTTCGCATCTGCGCGTGAAGCTGTAATTTCGTACGAAGTCAGTCAGCTGAATAGTCGTCGCGTGTTCAGCTTGAACTGTAGATACAGAAAGCAGCCCAGGCAGAAGCCGAGCAGTGCCACCAGTGCGGCCAGGCCGACCATGCCCATGAGGATGTATCCCACAGTCGATGCGCCGAGCAGAAACGCAATTTGTGCGCCGCCGAGCAGCACTGCGGCGATGCTATTGTTGAAGCGCATCAGCTGCTGATCTTCCTGTTCTTCTCCGGCGATCTGCTTCGCCAGCAGCCGACGTCCGATCTGGTAGATCGGGCTGCCGCGGCGGCCGAACAGCACTGCCGGCAGAATCAGCGCGAACAGGATTGTGCTGATCCACGGTGCCTGCAACAAAATTGCAGCTGCGACTCCGGTCACCAGTGTGATTCGATTCAGGCGGACGATCGGCATCGGAATGCCATCGACGCAGAGAAGTGGTTTCTGTGACATGGTGATTACTCAGGCTGATCAGTTCCCCGCGAGATCGCGTATCTCGCGAGGAATACTGATCTGTGCAGGTGCAATTTTTTAGCGTTCGATGGGTAGGCCGACGGCGTTGCCCCATTCCATCCAGGAGCCGTCGTAGTTGCGGACGTTGGCATAGCCGAGCAGATTTTTCAGCACGAACCAGGTGTGCGAACTGCGTTCGCCAATGCGGCAATAAGCGATGATTTCCTTATCGCTGGTGATTCCCTTGCCGCTGTAAAGCGCGTGCAGTTCCTCGGCCGATTTGAACGTGCCATCTTCGCGCACCGACTGTGCCCACGGTATGCTGACAGCGCCGGGGATATGGCCGCCGCGCAGCGCGCCTTCCTGCGGATATTCCGGCATGTGCAGCTTTTCGCCTGTGTATTCGAGTGTGCTGCGCACATCGACCAGCGCGCCGTGTGTGCGCACGTAGGTGAGCACCTGATCTCGGTAGGCACGCAGCGTGCTGTCATCGCGCGCTACGACGGGATAGCCCGACGTCGTGCCTTTTGGAACTTCACGCGTCACTGCGCGCCCTTCGTCGATCCACTTCTTGCGGCCGCCGTTGAGCAGCTTTGCGTTCGTGTGGCCGAAGAGTTGGAACACCCAGTATGCGTACGCTGCCCACCAGTTGCTCTTGTCGCCATAGAAAATCACGGTCGTTTCGCGCGTGATGCCTTTGGCGTTCATTAGTTTTGCAAAGGCTTCGCCGTTGAGATAATCGCGCGAGATCTGATCGTTCAGGTCCGTCGTCCAGTCAATCTTGACCGCGCCGGGGATGTGCCCGGTGTCGTACAGCAGAATGTCTTCGTTCGACTCGACGATGCGCACATTCGAATCCTGCAGGTGCGCGCTGAGCCACTCGGTCGAAACGAGTGCGTCGGGGTTTGCATAGTCATTGCTGCTCATAATTTGTTCAGTTGATGCTACGGAGAGGGGGGTGTTTCGTCAATAGCACACGAACGCGGATTTCTTCGAATCGCAGGTGTGTGGGATGTGCAGCTTACGATTCGCAGATTCGCGTTATGCTCAGCCCATGTCTCCCAAAGTTCATACTCGTGTCCTCGTCACTGGTGCATCTGGCAAGGCCGGCCGCGCCTGCGTCCTCCATCTGCTTTATCACGGATACACCGTACACAGCGTCGATCAGAATCCGCCGTCATATTCTTCTGGCTCTGCTTTTACGTCCGTTGATCTGACGGATTACGGCCAGACGGTTGAGGCGCTTTCTGTGATCGACGACCGCGTGGCCGGTATCGATGCTATTGTGCATCTGGCGGCGATTCCGGCGCCGGGCCTGCGCACGAACGCGACGACGTTTCGTACAAACATGTTGAGCACGTACAACGTGTTTGAAGCGGCGCGGCAGCTTGGCATTCGAAATGTGGTGTGGGCATCGAGTGAGACTGTGCTCGGGTTGCCGTTCGACGAGCCGCCGCCGTATGCGCCGCTCGATGAGGCGTACGGGGCGCGGCCGGAGTCAGCGTATTCGCTGTCGAAATTTCTCGGTGAGGAGATGGCAAAGCAGTTCTGCCGCTGGGATCCGGGCATGAAAATTTTTGGACTGCGGTTTTCAAACATTATGAACCCTGAGGATTACGAACGATTTCCGCTGTTCGATCAGGATGCGATGCTGCGCAAGTGGAACCTATGGGGCTACGTCGATGCGCGCGATGTGGCGCAGGCGGTGCGCAAGGCGATCGCTTCTCCGCTCACTGGCGCCGAGGTGTTCATCATCGCTGCGGCCGATACGGTGATGTCGCGTCCGAATGATGAACTGATGGACGAAGTATTTCCTGACGTGGCGTTGCGTCGGCCGGTTGCGCCCAACGAGACGCTGCTTTCGATTGACAAGGCGAAGAAGATGCTCGGCTATGCGCCGCTGTTCAGTTGGCGCCCGCGCGCTGAGTAAGATCTCCGCCAGCTCTCACGCACTGCCAAGCATGCGTTCGAAATTGTTGCGCATACTCGAACGCGCTATGAATTTGAAATCATCTGTACGAATTTCTCGGAATGCCGCCGTGCTTGTGACGGCAGTGGCGGCATTCGCACTACTGAGCGCCTGCGCATCTGCACCTGCGCCGACGTCCGCGCCGACGTCTTCGCCGCTGCCTGTTGTGACAGCAGTTTCGCAGAAGGCGGCACAGCCGCAGCTGGAAATCGCTTCACCGCTGCCGACGGCGACGACGGCCGCTGCTGCAGTCACTGTGACTGCGCCGGCTAAACTTCCCGCGCAGGCGCGCACCTTCAAGCTGGATCCATCGCGCTCGATCGCACGCTTTACGCTGAACGAAAAGCTGATGGGCAACCCGGTTACGGTCGTGGGTGAGACTGCGGGCGTCGAAGGTGAAATTTCGCTCGATGCGTCGGCGCCGACGCAGACGAAGGTCGGCATACTGAAGATCGACGCACGCGGTCTGAAGACGGATTCGAACCGCCGCGATGGTGCGATTGCGCGCTTCATTCTGCAGTCCACGCAGGATGCATATCAGTTCATTACGTTCACGCCGAAGTCGATCGAAGGCTTGCCCGCCGTTGCTGAAATTGGCAAGCCGGTTATGTTTAAGGTTGTCGGTGATTTGACGGTTCGCGATGTCCGTGCGCCGGTGACTTTTGAAGTCAATGCCACGCTGAAGTCCGCTGACGAGCTCGTGGGTGTGGCGAAGGCCCAGGTATTGCGGTCGACTTTCAAGCTGGAAATTCCCAGCGTGCCGTCGGTGGCGGAGGTGACCGACGAAGTTGCGCTTGAACTTGAATTTGTGGCTGCACCGTAGAACTGTAGCGTGAGTGATTCGCGTATCTCCTGCATTCGTGCCAAAATCACCGGCGCGATGACCATCGAAATTCCCCGCACCATGCCGGCCGTGGTATGCCACGGCCCGCGCGACTATCGCCTCGAAGAGCTCGCTGTTCCGCGACCGGGACCGGGCGAAGTGCTCGTCCGTGTGAAGCAGGCCGGCATCTGTGCCAGTGACCTGAAGTGTTACCTTGGTGCTGCGTTGTTCTGGGGAGATGCGCATCGTGAGGGGTATTGCCAGGCGCCAGTGACGCCAGGGCATGAATTCGTCGGCGAAGTCGTCAGCCTCGGTGATGGCGCGGGCGACAAGTACGGCCTGCAGCTTGGAGACATGGCGATCAGCGAACAGATCGTGCCATGCTGGAAGTGCCGCTATTGCCAGCGCGGCCAGTATTGGATGTGTCAGGATGGCGACGTGTACGGCTTCCGGCGCGAGACGTTCGGCGCCTTCGCTGAGTACATGCTCTTTCCGCGTGACGCAATTAACCACAAAGTGCCGCATGACCTGCCGGCGTCGCAGGCGGTGTTTATCGAACCGCTTGCCTGCTCGATTCATGCTGTGCAGCGCGGTGACATCGAACTTGGTGATGTGGTGGTCATCGCCGGTGCCGGGCCGCTCGGCTTGGGCATGTTCGCGGCCGCGCGCATGAAGAGCCCTGGCCTGCTCATCGCCATTGACATGGATGACCAGCGCCTCGAACTTGCAAAGATGTGCGGCGCCGACCTCGGCTTCAACCCCGGCAAGGTCGATGTCGTTGATGAAGTGCGCAAGCTCACCGGCGGCTATGGTTGCGACGTATACATCGAAGCGACTGGACATCCATCTGCTGTGGAGCAGGGCCTGCACATGATTCGCAAGCTTGGTACCTTCGTCGAATTCAGCGTGATGCGCGAACCGGTGACGGTCGACTGGACGATCATCGGCGACACGAAGGAACTGAATGTGCACGGTTCGCATCTTGGGCCGTACTGCTATCCGATTGCCATCGACATGCTGCGCAAAGGCTTGCTGCCGATGGACCGCATCGTAACGCACGAATTGCCGCTGGCGGATTTTCAACGTGGTATCGATCTGGTTGCGTCTGGCAAACAGTCGGTGAAGGTAACGCTGTTGCCATGAGCACAACGATGCACGGAATTCCTTTCGAAAAGCACGAAATTGTGCGCGTCGGTTTGATCGGCTGCGGCAATCGCGGCGGCTTTCTGCTGGGTGAATTGCTGGCGGTACCTGGTGTGCAGGTGGTTGCGTTGACGGATGTGCGCGAAGCGACGGCGATGAAAGCTGCTGCGCGCGTGGAGGCCGCAGGTCAGCTGCCGCCGCAGATGCACTTCGGTGCAGACGGCTGGCGTCGCGTGATCGATGCGCCGATTGACCTTGCCTATATTGCTACGCCGTGGGACACACACACGCCGTATGCCGTCGCCGCGATGGAAGCTGGGCGACATGTAGCGGTTGAAGTACCGGCTGCGGTGACCATTGAGGAATGCTGGCAGCTCGTCGAGACTTCTGAGCGCACGCGACGCCACTGCATGATGCTTGAGAACTGCTGTTACGACGAGATCGAAATGTCGGTGAAGCGAATGGTGCGCGCCGGCCTGCTCGGCACGTTGACGCATGCTGAGTGCGCGTATATCCATGATCTGCGCACACTGTTGCTTTCAGACGAGAGCGAGGGCTTGTGGCGGCGCCAGCCGCATATTGATCGTGTGGGAAATCTGTATCCGACGCATGGGCTCGGTCCGGTGGCGCAGTGCCTCGACATCGGCGGCTCTGATGCGTTCGATTACATGGTGTCGATGAGCAGCCATGAGGCATCACTGCGCGAATATCGTGATGCGACGATCGCGATCGATTCGCCGAAGCGCGCCGAGACGTATCGCAACGGTGATATGAACACCAGCATCATTCGCACGAAGCTGGGGCGCACGATTTTGCTGCAGCACGATGTGGTGACGCCGCGGCCGTACGATCGAAATTTCCTGATTGCCGGCACGCGCGGCACATTTCGTAACTACCCGCCGCGGCTGCATATCGACGGCGTGTCGAAGCATGAGGAATGGCTCAGCCATGAGAAGTTCCGCGCCGAATGGGAAGATCCGCTCTGGAAGACGCTCGGCGAATTCGCGCGCGAACGCGGCGGCCATGGCGGCATGGACTACATCATGAACTATCGTCTGATTCAGACGCTGCGCGAAGGACTGCCGCCGGATTCAGATGTGTACGATGCCGCCGAGTGGAGTGCGCCTGGTCCGTTGTCGGATCTGTCTGTGGCAGGGCGTAGTGCTGCGGTGGATTTCCCGAGGTTCAGGGGGAAGTAGATAGTGGATAGTGATCGTGGTTCAGGAACCACGATCACTATCACCATCACTATCAGCGCACGTATGCCGCTGCGACGCCGCCATCGACATTCAGAATGCCGCCGGTGGTTTTGGCAGTGCGGTCTGATGCGAAGAAGGCGATTGCCTCGGCGATGTCTTCGGGATAGATGCTGACCTTCAGCGTATTGCGCTGGCGATACGCTTCCTCGAGTTGATCGACCGAGATACCCATGCTCTTTGCGCGTGCTTCGCGCCAGCCGCTGTCCCAGATCGAGCTGCCGCTGAGCACCGCATCCGGATTGACCGTGTTTACGCGAATACCGTGAGCGCCGCCTTCTTCTGCCAGACAGCGGGCCAGGTTGATTTCTGCGGCTTTGGCTGCGCCGTACGCGGCTGCGTTCTTGCTGCCGATCAGGCCGTTCTTGCTGGCGACGAAGATCAGGTTGCCCCCGATGTCCTGCGTGTGCCAGAGTTTGAATGCCTCACGGGCGAACAGGAAGTAGCCGGTGGCGAGCACGCTCATCAGTTTGTTCCACTCGGCCGTCGACGTGTCGACCACCGGGTTTGAGCTGGCGAGGCCTGCGTTGTTCACCACGATGTCGATGCCGCCGTATGCAGCGACGGCGGACTGCAGCGCAGCGATGACCTGTGCTTCTTCGGTGACGTTGCACGACACGGCGATTGCGCGTTTGTGGCCGAAGCGTTTGACAATGTCGTCGGCGACGGTCTGTGCGCCGTCGCTGTTCAGATCAGCGATGACGACGTGTGCGCCTTCCTGTGCCAGGCGGATGGCGGTGGCGCGGCCGATGCCGCTGGCTGCGCCGGTGACTACGGCGATGCGGCCGGCCAGGTCTTTGTCTGGTGGGCGCTGCGCGAGCTTATACAGTTCGAGCGGCCAGTATTCGATGGCGAAAGCTTCAGCTGGCGAGAGTGATGTGAACTGATCGAGTGCGGTCGAGCCGCGCATGACGGCGATGGCGCGGTGATACAGATCGTTGCTGACCTGTGCGAGGCCTGCGTCGCGGCCAGTAGTGAACATGCCGAGCCCGCGCACGAGCACCACACGCGGCGCCGGGTTGAACATCTTGTCGTTTGATGCGGCGTGTGCTTTGAAGTACGTTTCGTATTCGCTTTGGTAGCGCGCTACGCCGTCGCGCACTGCGTTTTTCAGCGACTCGACGTCGGCGCCGTCCCAGTCGATGAACAGCGGCGCGCGCTTGGTGTGCACAAGATGATCTGGGCAGGCAGCGCCGACTGCAGAAAGTTCCGCTGCGCGTTCGCTGTTGACGAATTCGAGTACATCGGCGGCGTCGTCGAAGCGCACCACGGCGCGCGCGAGTTTGCTGACTGCGCCGCGCAGGGCGGGTGCGATGGCGCGCGCAATTTCGGTGCGCGATTCTGCCGAACGTTCCACTACGACCGGCGGGCCGAACACTGCACGGCCGCGTGCGCGGTCGGCGATGAACTGCTCCGCTTCGCCGATGATGCGGATGGTTTTGTCGTAGCATGTGCGCGGATCGTCGTCCCATGTGACGAGGCCGTGCTTGCCCATGACGACGCATTCGATCTGTGGGTTGTCGCGCACGGCGGCGCCAATCTGGCGGCTGAGCGTGAACCCCGGACGAATGTAATCGACCCATGCAGCGCGGTCGCCGTACACTTCGCGCATCCAGCGTTTGCCTTCGAGCGAGCATGCCAGTGAGATGACCGCATCGGGGTGCGTGTGATCCGTATGCGCGGCTGGGATGAACGCATGCAACAGCGTCTCGATGCTTTGGCGCGGCATATTCAGGCCGAGCAGGCACTGTGATAAATACGCGACCATTTCCTCGTCGCTCATTTCCTGGCGTGCGAAGAGCGGTTCGATGTCCTCCATGCGCAGGCCTGCGAAATCCTTTGCTCGCATACTTGCCAGGTCGCTGCCGCTGCCTTTGACCCAGAGAGTGCGCACCGGGCGGCCACGGAAATCAGTTTCAATGGTTTTGCTGCCGGTGTTGCCACCGAAGATATTGCAAACGCTGCGATCGGCGCCGAGCAGGCGTGAGCGGTAGACGAGCAAGTCGAGGCCGGCAAGACCGGCTGCGTCGCTGGGGTTCCAGAGGTTGGCAGGCATGACTGATAGATCGTACGGCTGCGTTGCGTGTCTGTCAATTCGCTGTTTGAGTAACTACTCAGGCTAAGTGAGTCGCCAAAAGTTCTGGCGGCAGATTCGCCTCCCCCGCAAAGCGGGGGAGGCGAATCTGCCGGACAAAACTTATGGACAGGAACTTAGCCATTTTTCCAACGCGAAACACGCTATTCCTTCCCCTGAAGGCCCCTGAAGGGGGAAGGAATAGCGTGTTTCGCGGGAAATATTGATTTGGGCCTGGGTAGTTACCTGTTTGATTGAAGGGCAATACTGCCGAATCGGCAGAAAATGTGCGCTTCGAATTGACAAAAGCTGTTGACTCGCTAGGATTCCGACTATGTCCAGCAAAGCACGGGATCGTCGACTGCGCATTCTTGATGCGTTGAATCAGCACGGAGAAGTGCATCTTGGGGAGATGTGCGATCAATTTCAGGTTTCCGAAGGCACGATACGCGCCGACCTGGCGGCGCTGCAGGTGGATGGCCGGCTGATTCGAACGCACGGCGGGGCGCGTTCGTTGGCGCATTTGGGTGTGCGTGTGCCGCTGACGCGTGCGCTGGTCACAGAGAATTCGGCTGATATGCAGCGCATCGCTGAGCGCGCATCCGAGCTTGTGGCCGACGGCGACACGGTGCTGTTGTGCGATGGCGAGATTACGCGGGCGATGGCACCGCGGCTGTTGACGAAGCGCAACCTCACGATTGTGACGAACAGCCTCGAGATTGCATTTCAACTTACGCAGAATTCCGGCTGTACGGTGCTGTTGACGGGTGGGCAGCTTGGCGCGTCGGCGACGATGGGTAGTGAAATGGGGGCGCTCAACGGCAGCCTGGCGGTTGCGACGTTGCAGGGTGTGCGAGTGGATAAGGCGTTCATCGGCTGCGATGGCGTAACGCATTCGCAGGGATTTGCCAGCAACGAGATTGAGCTTGCGCAGCTGAAGGCGGCCATGGTGCAGTGTGCGCAGACGGTGGTGACCCTTGCATTGCCTGCGGCCGTTGGGCGTGCTGCGCTGATGAGCTTCTACGAAATTGGATCGTCGGAAGAGCGCACGACGCATCTGATCACCGCCAGCGGTGCGGCGGCGCAGGAAGTGGCGGCGCTGCGCAGCAGCGGTTTGCGCGTGACGTTGTGTGGTGAGGGTATTGTGCAGATTTGTCTGGACAGCCCACCTGAGAAGCGCTGGCGCATCGGCTTTGCGAATCTGAATGAGCGCGAGGAATTTGCCATCGCTGTGCGTCGTGGGCTTGAGGCTGCGGCGCAATTCAGTCAGCACGTTGAGCTGCTGGTTGCGGACAACGACAGCGATCCACGTACGGCGTTGGCCAATGCGCGCAGAATGATCGATGCCGGCATCGATGTGCTGATTGAATATCAGGTTGATGAACTGACTAATCAGACCATCATGGATATGTGCCGCACGGCTCATGTGCCTGTGATTGCGGTGGATATTCCGGCGGTGGGGGCGACTTTCTTCGGCGCCGATAACTATCGAGCTGGGCGCATGGCTGGAGATGCGGCGGCGCGCTGGATTCGCAGGCACTGGCAGGGTCGCATCGATAAGGTCGTCGTCCTGGAGCAGCGAGTATCGGGTTCGTTGCCGGCGGCGCGCATTCAGGGACAGCTCGATGTGCTGGAGGCCGAGCTCGCCGTGGGCGACAAGCACATTGTGCGTTACGACACACACGGCGATTTGAAGGAATCGCGCAAGGCGGCGATGCAGGCGCTGCACAATATTCCGTGGGGCAAGCGCGTGTTGTTCGTCGGCATGAACGCGGCATCGGCGATGGGTGCGCTGCAGGCGGTTGAAGTGCTCGAGCGGCAGCGTGACACTGTGGTGGTGAGCCAGAACATCAATCAGGGAATTCGGCAGGAACTGGAGCGCCGCAATCCGGTGCTCATCGGCGCAGTTGATTATTTCCCTGAGGAGTATGGAAAAAAATTACTTCGTCTGGCGACCGATCTTCTCGAAGGCATCGGCGTGCCGCCGGCGGTACATACAAATCATGCGCTTGTGGTTTCTGATGCAGCGCCGATCGCAACGTCGCACGACGAACGTGGGGGCGGATCACGGCGTGAACTGATCATGGTGTAATCACCGTATGGATGTGGATACAACTACGGGGAAAAAGATGACCAGTGACTGGCAGTTGATTTTTGGCTCGAGCGTGCGCAGTAGCGGGCGCAGTAATGTACCGGATGTGTATCGGGCATCATTCCGGCGCATGATGACGCGCACGGGAATTGCTGTGGGTGCGGCGACGGCGGCGTCGATGCACTTGATGACATTTTTGGTGAATGCGCTGCCGCGCGGCGTACTTGGTGGCTTGACGGCGTTGTTCTGGCAGATCGTGACGATGGTACCGTTGACCATGGTGTACGTGCTGGGTGGAATGCTGCTCGGCCTGTTGATGAATCAGGTGTCGATGGGGATTGCGGTGGTGTTGTACCGGCGTGCGCCCATGCTTGCTGAAGTGCTGTGCGCTGCTTTGGGGCTGGCCATCTTCGCATTTTCAGTAGGTAGTCTGGCAATGCCGAGCCTGCTGGCTGAAGCGGATCCGCGTTATATGAATATGAGCGCTGTGCTTGCGCTGCTGACAGCGGCGATCGGCGGTGGCATGCTCGGGCTGATCACTGTGCGTCGTGTGCGTGCGTATCTAACAGAGCGCGGGATGTGAGACAGGGCCGCGGCTGCGGGTGTGCACAAAAACATCAGCAGATTACGCAGCGCCGCTGATGTTTTTGCGCGCTCGGGCAGGTGTGTTTCGCGGGAAATACTGATTTGGGCCTTGAGTAGTTACCAAAACACGCTGTTTCTTCTTCTGCTGTTTCTCCTTCTGCTGTTTCTTCTTCTAAAAGAGAAACAGCGTGTTTTGCGATAAATATCGACGAAGCTTGAGCAGCTACGTTTTTCTATATTTCTCGTCGTCGTCGACGTTGTTCGAAGTACAGCATGGTGGCCATCGTTTCACGCAGGGGTTCGATGAGCAGCACTGCGAGATTGCCGGCGATGATGGTGAGCGCGTTCAGGCGTGGGCCGGGCGGATACAGCACTGAGCCCATGCCCATCACGAAAGTAGGCAGGGCGGTGAGCACCACGAAAATCAGTTCGTAGGTGAGCCACGTTCCATAAATGGAAATCACGCGCCTGCGTAGCAGCGACGCACTGCGCCGTAGTGCGCCGATGGGCGTGGTGTTTTCGAGCATTACTCCTTGTGTGAGGAAGAGCCAGGTTGGAAATGCACAGACCAGCAGTACGACGCCGATCACCGCTGCGGTGCTTGAGAGCGCATACAACTTTGCTGCTGCGAGCATGATGAGCAGCGGCGCTGCGTACGTTGCACAAAGCCGTGGCAGTGCACGACGCGCCTGCGTCAGTGCGTCGGCCAGTGAGCATACGCGGCCGCGGTAGCGCGCTGCGATCAATGGCACGAGCACGGCGCTTTGCAGCAGCGATGAAAACAGCGAGATGCCCAGCCCGACGGCTCCCGCGGCGTCGAGTTTGCCACTGGTGAAGACGCGCGCTGCGATGCCGAGCAGTGTGTACATATCCTGGCCGGAGCGGTATCGTGTGGGCACAATCCAAGAATTCGGCGCCGCTAGCGCGCCGACCTGCCAGAGAATTGTGGGCAGATTGGCGAGTGCAACTGCGGTGAGAAAGACTCCCGGCGTCCCAAGCAATAGCGTCAGCGCTGCGTTAAAAATTTGCGACATGTCCATTGGACGAAGCACATGATCGGTGTGCTCTGACGCAGGTGCGGGCGAACTCATTACTGGTGCGGGCGAACTTATTACTGGTGCGGGCGAACTCATTACTGAGTAGTGTAGTTGCGAACTGAAACGCAGTTGACGAAACGTCAGGATTTTCATTGTGCCAATGACCGAATTGACAACCTTTACCTGCGTGCATATAACTCACCCATCCAGATGCAGGATACAACTGCAATGAAATCCGAGGAGGTGGCCGAGTGTGTCGCTGTATGTTTTCGCGAACGAGTGAAACGCAGCGGTGACAGGTGAGGAAGTCAATTTAACAAATACCAGAGCCTGTGCGGCTTCAAGAGCATCCGCTGAATTCGATGTAAAGAATCGTGCGACGGAATTTGCTCAGTTTTAAGTATTGCCTTCAGGAGGTAACCAACTCAGCCCTATGAATAGTTCGTCTCAAAAATCCCGACGAGTGATTTCGTTTTATGCCGTCAGTATGATGGCTGCGATGACGCTTCTTCTCTCTGCATGCGGCCAGCCCCAGGTCGTTGAAAAGATTGTTGAGAAGGAAGTTAAAGTCGAAGTGACCAAGGAAGTCGAAAAAGTCGTCGAAAAAGTCGTCGAAAAAGAAGTCATCAAAGAAGTTGAGAAGAAGGTTGAAGTCATCGTGACTGCCACGCCCGCCGTGGTGAAGCCGGCCTTCGAGAAGCTGCAGGAAGCGCCGATGCTGGCCGAGAAGGTCAAAGCTGGCGCACTGCCGCCCGTTGATCAGCGCGTGCCGAAGGATCCGTTCATCGTCGGCCCCGGCGTCATTGTGGCGGATATGGATCTGCCCGACTGGCAGCCCGGCAAGTACGGTGGCACGCTGCGCAGCGCGCACAGCTCGGCCAACTGGTCGCCCGACTTCTTCGTGATGGACAACGAAGGTCTGCTCATGGCCCCCGGCATCAGCACGGAAGGCGTGCGCGGCAACGTGCTCAAGGACTTCAAAGTCAGTGAAGACGGCAAGACGATCATGTTCGCGCTGCGCGAGGGCATGAAGTGGTCGGATGGCACCCCGGTGACGACCGAAGATGTGCGCTTCACGTACGAGGACATGCTCAAGAACCCTGAGCTGTTCAAGTCCTTCCCCGCACGCTGGAAGACCGGCGCCAAGCCGGATGGACAGGAACCGACGATCAAGATCATCGACCTGTTCAACTTCGAGATGTCATATCCCGAAGCGTACGGCGGCATTTTGCGCCAGTTCACGATTGAGAGCTGGGTGGGATACACCGAGTGGCTCAACCCGGCGCATTATCTGAAGCAGTTCCACAAGAAGTACGCTGATCCGGCCAAGCTGGAAGCACTGCTGAAAGAAGCCAAGCTGAAGCCCGACGAGTGGCCGGCACTCTTCAATCAGAAGCGCTGCCAGAACTGGGACGTCAACCAGCCGCGCTGCATCGGGTATCCCAGCCTCTATCCGTGGCTGCTCGCCAGCTCGGACAACAGTCAGCTTTCGTTCGAGCGCAACCCGTACTACTGGAAGGTCGACACGCAGGGTCAGCAGCTGCCCTACATCGATCGTCTGGTGTCGGCGCAGGTGCAGGATGTTGAAGCGGTCAACCTGAAGGTGTTGGCCGGCGAAGTGGACTTCCTCCGCGAGAGCACGGCGCTGGTAAAGGTGCCGCTCTATAAGGAGAACGAGGATAAGGCCGGCTTCAACGTGGTGTTGCTCGACATGCACGTTGACTCAAGCGCGCTGTTCCTGAACCAGACGTTCACGAACACCGAGCAGGCTGCTGACTGGGCCAAGTACTCGCAGGACGTCAAGTTCCGCAAGGCGCTGTCGATGGCGATCAACCGCCCGGAAATTATCGACACGATTTACTTTGGCTTTGCTGCCCTGCCGCTGAAGGACGTGGGTGAGGAATCCAGCAAGTACGATCCGGATGCGGCCAACAAGCTGCTTGATGAGATCGGCCTGACGAACAAGGATGCCGAAGGCATGCGCTTGGGCTCCGATGGCAAGCCGTTCACAATTCTGCTCGAGCATGGTGCGCATGCGCCGGACCTCGCGCCGATCGCCGAAATTGTCGGCGAAGACATGAAGAAGGTCGGCATCAACATGCAGGTCAAGAAGATCGATCCGACGCTGTGGGGCACCCGCCGCGGCAATAACGATCTGGAAGCCACGATGTTCTGGACGCACGACCAGGGCTGGGGCGGCGGCGTCGGCTTCAACGAGGCGCTTGGTTCCGCTGGCACCGCGTGGGATCAGTACTACAACAGCCAGGGCAAGGCCGGCGTTCAGCCGCCGGACTGGCTGATGAAGGGTTATGAGCTGAAGGCAGCCTGGTGGACGGCTGTTCCGGGTTCGCCCGAGTGGCAGAAGGCCACCGAGGATGGTCATGCGTGGCAGCGCGACAATCTCCCGATCATCAAGATCGTCGAGGGCGTCAAGTACCCGATGATCGCCAGCAAGAAGCTCGGCAACGTGGCCAAGAGTGGCTTCGCGATCGGGCTCAACTTCGCCGGTGAGCAGCTGTTCTTCAAGTAAGAGTCACCCGTAGTTGATGACGATGTGTGTTCGCACATCGTCCGGCGTCCGCTGGGACAGGCAACTCGTCCCGGCGGACGTCTTTATCCACCACATTCGTTTCCATACGGCGCCTGCCTATCGGAGGGAAACCGCGTGCTTGCGTTCATCGTCCGTCGGCTCATCACCATCATTCCGCTGCTCATTTTGATATCGATCGTCTCGTTCATTGTGATCGAGCTCCCACCCGGCGACTGGGTGGAGACGCGCGTCCAGCAGTTGAAGCTGGCCGGCGCTACGGTCGATGACACCGAAATTCAGCGCTTGAATTCGCAGTATGGCTTGGATAAGCCGGCGTATCAGCGTTACTTTCGCTGGGTCACCAATATGCTGCAGGGCGATTTTGGCTACTCGTTTCAGTGGAACCAGCCGGTGAGTGAAATTCTCATCGAGCGTGTGCCGCGAACGATGCTGATCGCTGTGCTGTCGCTGATCGTGTCGTGGCTGATTTCCACGCCGATTGGCATTTTGTCCGCAATCAAACAATATTCCTGGATCGACTATTTAGGTACATTTATCAGCTTTATCGGCCTGGCGACTCCCGGCTTTCTGCTTGCGCTGATCCTCGCTTACGGAGCATTGAACATCCTTGGATTTTCGCCACTTGGATTGAACTCGATTGAGATGATCGATGCGCCGATGAGCATTGCAAAGCTGGTCGATTTGGCGAAGCATCTGGTTTTGCCGCTGATCATCGTCGGCCTCACAGGCACTGGTGTCACAATTCGTGTGCTGCGCGCGAATCTGCTCGACGAACTTAAGAAGCAGTACGTGATCACAGCGCGAGCCAAGGGCCTGACCGAGTACCAGCTGTTGATGAAGTATCCGGTGCGCATGGCGATCAATCCGCTGATCAGCACGATCGGTGGCATTCTGCCTGCGCTGATCGGTGGTGAACAGCTCGTATCAATCGTGCTTTCGCTCGACACGACCGGGCCTGTGCTGCTGCGCGCAGCCATCGCGCAGGATACCTATCTCGTCGGCGGCATCGTGATGATTCTCAGTACGCTGGCCCTGTTCGGCTCGCTGCTGTCCGATATCGCGCTGGCGTCCATGGATCCGCGCATCCGCTTCGGAGGCACTTCCAAATGAGCACGCCGTCCATTCCAATGCCATCCACCGGACCGGCTGCGGTCGAGAAGGAAGACCGCACCTTCTATGCCACGCAATGGCAGCTGATCTGGTGGAAGTTTCGCAAACATAAGCTGGCAGTCGTTTCTTCAGTACTGCTGGTGCTTCTGTATCTCAGCGCTATTGTTGCGGATTTCGTCGCTCCTTATGGTGCACAGCAGCGCTTTGAAGGTCAGCAGCAGCAGCCGCCGACGGTAATCTACTGGATGCACAAGGGTTCGTTCTACGGCCCGCATGTATATCCGACGAAGCGTAAATCGGATCCGAAGACGTTCAAGTTCATCTTTATGCCGGATGAATCAAAGCCGATGCCGATCCGGTTTTTTGTGCGCGGTGAACCGTATCAGATGCTTGGCCTGATTAAGTCCGATATTCATCTGATCGGCACCGGCAACGAGAAGGGAGCGCCACCGCTTTTTCTTTTCGGCACTGATCGGCTTGGTCGCGATATTTTCTCGCGCTCGTTTTTTGCGTCGCGCATCTCGCTGTCGATTCCGTTTCTGGGCATCATCCTGACGTTCATCATCGGTCTGACGCTGGGTGGCATCTCCGGCTACTTTGGCGGCATACTCGACGAGATCATTCAGCGCATCATCGACTTCATTCAGTCGGTGCCGACGATTCCGCTGTGGATCGCGCTGGCGTCGGCGCTGCCGCGCGAATGGTCGACGGAGAAGACGTTCCTCGCAATCACGGTTATTCTGTCGATTGTGGGTTGGACGGGGTTGGCACGTGTGACGCGTGGCAAGTTGCTGCAGCTGCGTGAGGAAGACTACACGCTGGCCGCGCAGTGTGCTGGTGCGAGTGAAGCCCGCATCATCTTCCGCCATCTGCTGCCTGGATTCACCAGCCACCTGATCGTGTCGCTGACGAATGCGGTGCCCGCTTCGATCCTCGGCGAAACTGCACTGAGTTTCATCGGCCTCGGCATGCAGCCGCCGGCGGTGAGCTGGGGTGTGCTGCTGCAGGACGCGCAGAACCTCGTCGCTATTGCACAGCAGCCGTGGCTGATGATTCCGTCCCTGTTCGTGATTTTGACCGGCCTGCTGTTCAGCTTCATCGGAGACGGTCTGCGCGATGCAGCCGACCCGTATACGCGCTAGGACGACTGGCTGCTGCGGCGGCCGGCCATCCACGTCGGATGTTCGAACATGACCAACACGAAAAACGACCTGCTCATCGAAGTGAAAAACCTCGAGGTGCACTTCAATCTCCTCGAAGGTGTGGTGCGCGCGCTGAATGGCGTCAGCTTTGAGATTCGCCAGGGCCGCTCCCTCGGTGTGATCGGAGAAAGCGGCTGTGGCAAATCAGTCACTGCGCAGTCGATCATGCGCATTGCGCCGACGCCGCCGGCGAAGATCATCGGCGGCAGCATTCGCATGCATGTGCATGGTGAAGAGGGCAAACAGGGTGAAGACGTCGAAATTCTGGAGTTGCAGGCAAGCGGCGAAAAGATGCGCAGCATCCGCTGGAAGCATGTGGCAATGATCTTCCAGGAACCGATGACGTCATTCAGCCCGGTGTTCACGATCGGCAATCAGATCATCGAAGCTATTTTGCTGCATATGCCCGAGCTGGATGAGAAGCAGTCGCGCGCGCGCGCGATCGAGCTGCTCGGCCGCGTCGGCATTCCGAAGCCTGAGCGCCTCGTCGATGCGTATCCGCATCAGCTCAGCGGGGGCATGCGCCAGCGCGCGATGATCGCGATGGCGCTTTCGTGCAACCCGAAGCTGCTGATCGCCGATGAGCCGACGACGGCGCTTGACGTGACGATCGAGGCGCAGATTCTCGAACTGCTCAAATCACTGCAGGCTGAATTCGGCATGTCGATGATGTACATCAGCCACGATCTTGCCGTCGTTGGCGAAATGGCCGACGACATCATGGTGATGTACCTTGGACAAGTGATGGAGCGCGCCTCGCGCGATGAGCTGTTTGAGAAGCCGCTGCATCCATACACGCAGGCACTTTGGCGCAGCATCCCGCGCATCGACGGCGGCCAGGATCGCCTTGAGCCGATTGCCGGCACGCTGCCCAGCCCATTCTCGGAGCACAAGGGATGCCCGTTCTATTCGCGCTGTGAGCATCGCATCAAAGATGTGTGTGATGTGCAACGGCCGCCGATGTATCGCGCTTCACCGACGCACGAAGTCGCCTGTTTTCTTTACAAAGATTAGGGTACTCATCAAAATTTTCAATGCCAATTCCGCCTCCTGCTAATGCTAAGGAGAATGGGGAGTGGCGGGAAAATATTTGCATACCTGCTTAGGACCAACGCATGAGCGCAATTCCATCCGCACCGCCCGCACCGCAGACGCAGACGTCGTCGATCGTCACTGGTGAACCACTGCTCGAAATCGTGGATTTGAAAAAATACTTTCCGGTGCAGCGCGGCTTCCTGCGCCGCACCGTCGGGTATGTAAAAGCCGTCGATGGCATTAATCTGACGGCGCAGCCGGGTGAGACGCTCGGGATCGTTGGCGAGAGCGGCAGCGGAAAGACGACGCTTGGCCGCACGCTGCTGCGCTTGTATGAACCGACGTCGGGCGAAGTCAATTTGCGCATCGCAGGTCAGAAGGTGCCGGTCACTCAGCTGGATGGCCCAGAGCTGCGCCAATTGCGGCGCAATGCGCAGATGATCTTTCAGGATCCGTACTCCTCACTGAACCCGCGTATGACAGTGTTGGATTCGGTGGGTGAACCGTTGCTTGTCAACAATCTTGCCCGCGGCCGCGAGCTGCAGGACCGCGTCGAGGAAGTGATCAAGCAGGTTGGTCTGCGCTCGGAACATCTGCGTCGATTTCCCCACAGCTTCTCCGGTGGTCAGCGTCAGCGCATTGGTATCGCACGTGCGCTCGTTGTAAAGCCGAAACTCGTCGTCGCGGACGAGCCGGTTTCGGCGCTCGACGTATCGGTGCAGGCGCAGATTCTGAACCTGCTGAAGGACATGCAGTCGCAGTATGGATTGACGTATATGTTCATCACGCATGCGATGAACGTGGTGCGTTACATGTGCGATCGTGTGGGGGTGTTGTACGCCGGTCGCATGGTCGAACTCGGCACAAAGAACACGATCCTCGGTACGCCGCGGCACCCGTACACTGAAGCGCTGCTCTCGTCGGTGCCACGCACCTCGCAGCGAATGCGCACGCAGCGCGTCGTGTCTGTGGGTGAGGTGCCGGATCTGGCGAACCTGCCGGGAGGATGTGCGTTTCATCCGCGCTGTAAATATGCGATCGATCGCTGCCGTGTTGAAACACCGCTGCTGAAGCCGATGAGTGATGGCCACCTGGTTGCCTGCCATCGCTCCGACGAGCTCGAGTTGAAGGGAATTTGATTCCGGCATGAATCGTAGACTTCCCGCTTCGCTGCATCTTTCGCGCATCGGGTGGTACGTGCTTGCGGCGTTTGCCGCCTTGGTTCTCGGTGTGCTGTGGCAGCGACCGGGCATGTTTGTTGGGCTGAACATTTACGACGAAGGGATCATTCTGTTCGGTGCTGCGCGCGTGATGCGTGGAGAGATTCCGTACCGCGATTTTTGGACGCAGTACAGCCCGGGCCAGTATTACTTTCTCGCGGGACTGTTCAGCATCGTTGGAAAATCTGTGCTCGCTGCGCGCTGGTGGGATGTGCTGGTGCGCGCACTGCTTGCACTGATGCTGGCGGTGCTCGCTGTGCGCATCTCTGGCTGGCGCGCTGGTGTTTTCATCTGGCCACTTGCATTGTTGTGGCTGACCTATTACGGATTCTTTTCGTATCCGCTTTTTCAAGGTCTGCTGTTCAGCATTATTTGTCTGTGGCTGTTTTTGTGTGGACGTGATGATGCGCGGTGGAATATTCTTGCCGGTGTGTGCTTCGGCCTGACGTTCGCATTTCGTCACGACATGGCGGCGTACCTCGGAGCGACGCTCGTTGTCGTGCGTGCGATGGATGGCGTGCTTGCGCGCGAACGGATTGCGGACTGGCTGCGCAGCTGGGTCCGCTTTGTCGCTGGCGCAGCTGTGCTCGTGCTGCCGATTGCGTTGTTCTTTGGTGTGCAGGTGCGCTTGTCTGAACTGGCAACGCAGCTGTTTATTTTTCCACTGACGGTATTTCCGCGCGTACGCGATCTGCCGTACCCGAAATTTACCGGTGCCGTCGAAGATCTTCCGTACTATGCGCCCTTTGTCGTGTATGGGCTGACCGTGCTTATGGCGGTGATCGGGCTGCTGCGGCCGAAGGACAAGAGCGAACGCGGACGTGCGTTGGCGATGCTGGCGGCTGCGCTGTTCGGGCTATTTGGTTTTAATCAGGCGCGGGTGCGTTCGGATCTGATTCACACGGTGCATTTCTTCATGCTGTCGCTGCCACTGTTGCCTGCGCTGTGGCGCAGCGCTGCGAGTCGCGGCCGCATTACCTCATGGGTGCTCGGCATGTCCGCGGCAACATTATTCGCAGCATTGCTTGTGGAACCGATCGACGCGTGGCTGAAGACGCGTGAACAAAATGAAGTGCAGCGTGTGCTGGCTGCGGGCAGGCGCAACGGCCCGCCTTCTGCATGGGGGCTGCCGTTGCAAGACTGGCAGTTGAATCTGTATCTGTCGTCGAAGTTTTATCTGCAGCCTGGCGAGCCGGTGTATATCGGCTTGAAAAATCATGACAAGGTTTTTGCCAATGACGTGATGTCGTACTTTTTGCTCGATCGTCCGGCTGTGTCGCGTTATCACGAAATGCACCCAGGCCTGATCGAAACAGAGCCGGTGCAGCGCGAAATCATGGCCGATCTTGAGAAGGCGCGGCCATCCGTGATTTTTGTCACATCGATGTTCGAAGGTGCGATCGAGCCAAACGATGCGAACAAGAGCAGCGGCGTGAAGCTGCTCGATGACTACATTCACGAGCACTACATTCAATACGGCAGCTCTGGTCCGTATGAAATTCTGCGGCGACGCAAAGGTATGTAACTTGATCATGAATTCCACTTCGTCTGCCCCGGTACGCATCGGGGTGATTAGTTTTGCGCATGGCCATGTGAATGCCTATGTTGATGTGATCGCCGGCTTCGACGATGCCGTTGTCTTGGCAGCATGGGATGACGATGAAGTGCGCGGCCGTGCGGCGTGTGAAAAATTCGGACTGCAGTTTGAAGCGTCGCTTGATGCGTTGCTGGCGCGTGCGGATATTGATGCGGTGATCATTGCCAGCCCGACGAACAGGCACGCTGAGCATTGCATCGCTGCAGCGCATGCGGGCAAGGCGATCGTGCTGCAGAAACCGATGGCGCTCAGCCTTACAGACTGCGATGCCATCGCCGCAGCCGTGCACGGGAGCGGTGTGCCGTTCACCATGGCGTATCAGATGCGCGTCGATCCGGTCAATCTGAAGATGCGCGAGCTTCTGCAGGAGCGCGCGATTGGCAACGTTTTTCTTGTCAAGCGCCGCCACGCCATTCCGATGCTTTTGAACAAGGAGTGGGCAAGGCCGGGCAACTGGCATATCGATCCGGTGCAGAACATGGGCATGTTCATGGACGATGCTTCGCATGCTGCGGATTTTCTGCTGTGGCTGATGGGCAAACCGGCGAGCGTGATGGCTGAGATCGACAACATCGTCACTGATGTTGCCCCCGACGACAACGGTGTGGCGCTGCTGCGCTTTGCGGGGGGTGCGATGGGCCTGCTGGTGAACAGCTCGACGATGCTGGCGGCAGAAGCGACCACCGAGATTTATGGCGACGCGGGCACGATCGTGCATTACTTCGGCGATTCGCCGGCGTCGTCGCTGCCGCGGCCGGCCGGCGCCGCTGCGTTGAAAATTTTTCGCGCCGGCGCAAAGGACTGGGAAGTGTTCGACCTGCCGGCTGACACGCCGCATGGCAATCGCATTCGCGGGCTGGCGCGTCCGCTGGTGGATTTTCTGCACGGCCGGCGCGGCCCAATCGCCGATGCTGCCGAGGGCAGGGCGTGCATCGAGATCATCCTCGCTGCGTATCGATCGGCGCGCGAAGGGCGACGCATCGCGATCGAATAAATTTGCCTTTCGCATTTTTGTGGGAAGGGCCATACTGGGGACCGCAATTACAGGAGAAAAAACATGACACTCAAAGTAGGCGTAGTCGGCGTGGGTAACATCGGATCTATTCATGCCGATGTGTACAAGAACAACGCAAAGGTCGAACTCGTCGCTGTGTGCGACATTAACAAAGAGAAGGCCGATGCTGCGGCGAAGAAATTTGGTGCGCGTGCGTTCTACAGTGTGCAAGAGATGCTTGACTCGGGCATTCAGCTCGATGGTTGCAGCGTCGCTACACGCGGCGAAGAGAATGGCGGTGAACATTATCAGCCGACGATTGAGTTGTTGAATGCGGGCATTCCGGTACTCGGTGAGAAGCCGATCAGCAACGTGGTGGAAGAGGCTGAGGAAATGGTTGCGCTCGCGCAGTCAAAACATATTCCGTACGGGGTGAACCTGAATCATCGCTTTACGCCGGCGGCGCTGCGCGCACGACAGTGGATCGATGACGGCCGCCTCGGCAAGCTGCACATGATCAATATGCGCATGTGGATCAACAACCCGGTAGAGACCTCGCCGTGGTTTCACCTGCGCGCACTGCATCCCCACTCGTTCGATGTGATGCGCTATTTCTGTGGCGACGTGAAGAGCGTTGCGGCGTTCATGAACAAGGGCCGCACAATTGCTGGTCAAGATCGGGTGACCTGGTCGAACGCACAGGTGGCGCTGCAATTTGAAAATGGTGTGGTCGGCAATCTGACCGGCAGCTACGACGCTGGCGGCGGCTTTGGCCTGGAGTTCTGTGATGTGTCTGGGTCACAGGGCCGCTTCCTGTTGGAAGAGGCATGCGAGAAGCTGACGTTCTACCGCCGCGACAGCATCGAGACCGAGAGCTACGGCTATCTTGGTGGCATGCGCGCGTTCCCGGAGACGTTCAAGAGCCGCATCGGTGCGTGGGTCGATCAGCTCGATGCGAAGACGCCGTGGGACAAAATCAATGGATCCGGTCGGGATGCGCTGCAGGTGCAAAAAATCATCGAAGCAGCGATCCGGTCGTTCGAGACGCATTCGGTTGTTGACATCAAATAATCATGATCAAACTCGGAGTTAACTCCGTGCTGTTTGGCGGCTACGATCTGGCGACCGCTGCTCAGCACATTAAGGCCGCCGGCTACGACGGCATCGAACTCTCGGCGATTAAGGGCATGTGCGAGCATCTTGTCCTCGACGACTGGCAGTCGCAGGCTGCAGATATCAAGCAGATTGTTGCGGACAATGGGCTGCAATTGTTGTCGATGGAAGTTGCCTCGCTGGATCCAGAGCGTCTGGAAAAGGCATTTGCCGCCGGCGCTGCGATCGGCGTGCCGATCATCAACGTTGGCCCGGGTGGCAAGATGAATGTCGATGAGGATCTTGAGCGCCAGACCGATCTTCTGGTGGTGATGTCTGAACGCGCGGCGGCGCACGGCGTCACGCTGTGCTGCAAGGCTCATGTCGGAAATTGCGTCTACAACACGCCGACGACGCTGCATGCGATGCAGAAGATCACGTCGCCGGCATTCGGCATCGACATGGATCCGAGCCACATTCACCGTGCGAATGAAGACCCGGCGCCTGCGCTTGCTGCGGTGTTGTCGCGTGTGAAGCATGTGCATATTCGCGACTGCAAGGGGCGCGGCCCGAACCCCGGCGTGCCGGCCATGCAGGCGTGCGGTCGTGGCGACATCGACCTCGTCGCATACTTCAAGACGATGGTCGATGGCAGCTACGATGGCCCGGTCGTGCTGGAAGTCATCGGCGCGAAGGATCACTCACTGCCGGCGGTGTGCAGCATCGCGTCGGAAAGTTACGGTTATATGAATGCAATTCTCAAGCAGCTCGGTGCGCGCTGAGATATTTCAACCACAACGACTCAGCTCTGTTTAGAACTCGTCTTCATCGCTGATCTTCGTCTTGGCTGGCTTGGCCGTCTTGGACATCTTGAAAAAGAACGAGAGATTTGCAGATCGAGCGCTGAGTCGTGCTTTTTATTAATCACAGCTAAAAATCATGGCTAAAAAGAAAACCAACCTCATTTTGTTCGGCATCGACAGCCTGCTGCGCGATCACATGAGCCTGTACGGCTATGGCCGGCTGACGACGCCGCATATCGACAAGTATGCGCAGGGTGGTGCTGTATTCAGCATGTTCAGCCCGAGCATTCCGACTACGCCTGGTTACTCTTCAATGTTCACCGGCATGGACGTTTTCAGTACCGACGTCGTGGCGCTGCGGCACAAGGGCGGTCTGGGCGAGCATGTGAAGACGCTGGCTGAAGTGCTTGGCGAGAATGGCTACGCCACGACGTGCGTCGGCTTCAGCGGCAACCCCGCCTCGCGCGGCTTCCAGAAGTACCTCGACTTTCCGGGGTGGGGCAGCTTTGACGAAGGTCGCAGCCCGAAGGCTGAGAACCTGAACAAGGTCACGATTCCTGAGCTGCGCGAACTGGCGGCTGCTGCGAAGGACAAGGATGGCAAGCCGTTTTTTTTGTTCCTGCGGCACATGGATCCGCATTCGCCGTACTTGCCGCCGCTGCCGTTCGAGCGCATGTTCTATGCTGGCAACGAGACCGACCCGGAGAATCACTCGCTCGATAAGGTGTACGAGTTCAGGCCGTTCGCCGATTATTTCCGCAGCTGGTTCCCGCCGAACTGCACCGATGCCGAATATGTCATCGCGCAGTACGACGGCGCCATCGCTTATATGGATGCGGCCATTGGCAACCTGTTTGCTGAGATCGCCGCGCTCGGCCTCGAAGATGACACGCTCGTCGTTATCGACAGCGACCACGGCGAGACGCTGATGGATCACGATCACTATTTTGATCATCACGGCCTCTACGAATGCACGCTGCGCGTGCCACTCGTGTTCCGGCTGCCCGGCCGCGTGCCGGCTGGCAAGCAGATTCCAGACATCGTACAGACCAAGGATGTCATGCCGACGATCCTCGAAATTCTCGGCGTGAAGAGCGGCATCAAATTCGATGGCCGCAGCCTGGTTCCGCTGATGAATGGCAAGGCACGTGTGATGGAGCCGGAGATGTACATCACTGAAGCGACATGGCAGCGCAAACATGGATGGCGAACGCCGGAGTGGAAGCTCATTCGTGCACTCGAACCCGATGTGCATTTCCATCCTGAGGTTGAGCTGTATAACCTGCTGACTGACCCGGGTGAGACGATCAACCTGGCGGAGAAGGAACCGGCCATCGTCGAGATGCTGACCGCGCGCATGCATGCGCACATCGCAAAGCGCGAACAGCAGACTGGTCGCACGAATCCGATTTACACCAATCTCGGCTGGCATGGCCACAGCGACGAGCCGTTCAAGAGCTCAGAAGAGGCGTACACCACGATGTATATCGGTTCGCCCAAGACTGCACAGAAGCTGCAGGCGAAGGACGCCAAGCAGAAGCGCAACCTTAAAGAACTTCAGACGCAGCGCGGCGCGAAGAAGTTGTAAATCTGAGGAGCGACTAAATCCGAGTAGAGTCCACAAATTACCGCATCGCTCGCCGGCTTTTGGGCGGTGAGCGATGCCGTGAGTTGTGGGTTTCTGTCTACGTAGACTTAGCCGCTCTCTAAATCTGATCACAAGAAAATACGCAGGCGCAAAATTTCCGGCGAAACATTCGGTCTCTTTCAGCGAGGGGGGGAAATCGGATGTTTCGAGATGAGAAATGAATCAGCCTGAGCAAGGGTATTTCACAGACTCATACATGATTACCATCATCGGCCGGGGACATTCCGGTACGCGCGCCATCTCGCATGCACTGTACGCCAGCGGCGTATTCATGGGCGCGCAGCAGAACGAATCGGGCGACATGCTGCCGCCGGATGATCTTTACACCGCTTGTCGCGTCATGGCGCAGTACGTGAAGCACCTCGGCGGAAACCGCTGGGACTTTTCACATCTGCACACGATGCCGATTGACCCTGTGTTTGAGTTTCTCGTCAGGCGCTATCTGCGGCATGTGCTTGCGCGCAAGGAACCGCGCGGATGGAAGTTGCCGGAAACCACGCTGATCTACCCGTGGATCGTGCGCATGTTTCCCGACATCGATTACATTTTCTGGGTGCGTGATCCGCGCGACAGCATCCTTGCTGCGCATCTGACCGACGACCTGGCCGACTTTGGCGTGTCGTACGAGCATCTTGAAAATGATGATCTGCACATGCGCCGTGCCATCAGTTGGAAGTACCAGCGCGACATTGTGCGCGCTACACCGCCGCCGAAGCGCAAAATCGAAGTGCGCTTTGAAGACTTCGTGCTGAAGAATGAAGAGACCAGCCGGCGCCTTGAAGCTTTCCTCGGTTTCCCGATGGGCCGCGTGATCACGCGGCCGGAAGCAGTGTATCGCTGGAAGACCAGCGGCCTTGACTTTACGCGCTTTGAAAATCTTTTCGATCAGGAGATCACCGATCTCGGATACGATCGCTGACACGAGAAAATCAACCATGCTGCGCACCTGCGTTATTGGCCTTGGCCGCATCGGCAATCTGCATTCGGATATCTATAAATCTGATCCGCTCGCACAGCTCGTCGGCGTGTGCGATCGCAATGCTGAGCGCGCTGAGCGCGCCGGCAATCGCCTCGGCGTGCCGTACTTCACCAGCGTGTCGGAAATGCTGGCGGCGTTGAAGCCGGATGTGTGCAGCGTCACCACCGGCGGCTTCGAGTACAGCAGCGATCATTATGAGCCGACGATGCAGGCGCTTGCCGCCGGCTGTCATGTGCTCGGCGAAAAGCCGATCAGCAACGACCTGCGCTGTGGTGAGGAGATGGTCGCCTTCGCGCGACAGAAGAATCTCTGTTATGCGATTAACCTGAATCATCGCTTCACGCCGGCGGCGCGCACGGCGAAGCAATGGCAGAACGAAGGCCGCCTCGGTGCGCTGCTGTTTTGCAACATGGCGTTGTGGATTGGTCGGCCCGAGGACCTTGATTCGCCGTACTATCACCTCAAGGCGCTGAATCCGCACTCAATCGACATCATGCGCTACTACTGTGGCGACGTTGCGCGCGTGCAGTGCTTTGCGATAAAGGCGCCCGGACGCTGGATGTGGTCGACTGCGTCGATCAACATGCAATTTGCCAGTGGCGCTGTGGGGCATCTCACCAGCAGCTACGATCTGAAGCGTGCGCATAACGTCGAGCGCTGCGAAGTTACGGGGGTGCAGGGTCGCTTTGTCATCGAAGACATGTGGATGCGCGCCACGCTTTTTCCGGCCGACAGCATGATTCAGCAGGTGTATCAGAATCCAGTCTTCGGCGGGTTCAGCAATTTCGACGACACGTTTCGTGATCGCATTCACAGCTTCCTGCAGCAGCTTGCTGACGGTGCAACGCCTGAGCAGATCGATGGCCCCGGCGCTGAGGGCCTTGCGGCACAACGCGTGATTCACGCCGCCATTGAGTCGCTCGAGACGGGCAGGGTGGTGGAGATCTGACGGCAGACGACGAATCATGAGCAGTGGTCGTTCGTCGTCAGTGTTACGCCGTTGCTTTCTTCACCCATCCTGCGATTCGATCGGTGATCGTGGCGACAATTTCGTCCGGCACGCCGTTGGTGATGGTCGACTTCGGGCGATAGTCGCACGGTTCGTTGATGTAGTCGACGACGACCCAGCGGCCGAGTTCATCGAGCGCGATTTCGGTTGAGAACAGATTTAGCCCGCACAGCCCGGCGATCTGTTGCATCATGCCGTGCAGCATGTTGAGTCCGAAGCGCTGATAGTCATGCGGCGTCAGCGGCGTCTGAACGTGTGTGTGGTCATCCTGCCAGCATGGAAAGACTGAGCCACAGGCATAGAAGAGGCGGAACCATGCCGGCCGATCGCCGAGCATGCGCGGCTCGATCCATTCCTGCACGAGCGTCTGATCGGAGCGCCATTCGCGCCGTTGCTCGAGCACGTCGTCCCAGGTGTGTGCTGGCGCGAGTACGCCGCTGCCGCCGCTGTATGCGCCCTTTACAGAGAAGCGGTTGCCCAGTATTGACAGATCGATCTGTGGCACGTCCTGCACGTCATCGTATGACGGCAGAAGTACCAGGTGCGGCACACGCAGGCCATGCTGCATCAGCTGGTAGTGCACGTGCGGCCGGTTCCAGGCGGTGCGTACTAGGTCGTAGTCGTTGACGACGTGCGGCACGTGCCGGCGCACGGCCGGGACGTGCGTTTCGAATTCGCCGCCCCAGTCCCACACGCGATCGAGCACAGCGCGCGCGTGCAGCTCGCCGCTGTCAAGTCGGCGCGCCATCTCGTGTAGCTCGTTGACATTCAGCGCGTCCGGGCCGCCGACGAACAACGCGTCCATGCCGCGCGCTGTGCAGGCGCGCTGCAGCATGTGGATGAATGGTTCGTCGTATTCCCAGGACCACAGAGTGAGCAGGTCGACGCGCATCGTCATGAATTCGCCTTGTTGTAACTACTCAGGCCCAAATCAGTATTTCCCGCGAAACACACTATCCTCTCCCCCGAAGGGGGAGAGGATAGTGTGTTTCGCGTTGGAAAAATAGCTGACCTGAGTAGTTACGCCTTGTTTACACGTCTAGCTGGATCAGGCTGCGCTCGAAGTTCGTTAGTGATTCGCCGCCATTTGCAGTGACGACAATGTCGTCCTCGATGCGCACGCCGCCGAGGCCGGGGACGTAGATGCCAGGCTCGATCGTGAAGGTCATGCCGGGTTCGAGCAGCAGTGTGTTGCCGGCCCACAGATAGGGCGGCTCGTGCCCTTCGAGTCCGATGCCGTGGCCGGTGCGGTGCGTGAAGTATTTGCCGTAGCCGGCCTGTTCGATCACGTCGCGGGTGACGCGGTCGATGTGTTCAGCGGTGACGCCGGGTCGTACTGCAGCGCGCCCGGCGGCATTGGCGGCTTGGACGATTTCATAGATCTTGCGCATTTCGTCGCTTGGGATGCCCATGGCGATGGTGCGGGTGATGTCGCACGGGTAGCCGTCGATGACGAGGCCGAAGTCGAAGAGCGCGCATTCGCCCGCCTGCAGTGCGCGGCCGCTTGATGCACCGTGGGGATTCGACGCGCTCGGTCCGAATTGCACGAGCGGTTCGAAGCTCATGCCTTCAGCGCCGGCATCGAGCATGAGGCGCATCAGTGTTGCGGCGGCCTGCTTTTCGGTCATGCCCGGATGCAGCTCTTCGAGTATCTGTGCGAAGGCACCTTCAGCCATTTGCACAGCTTTGCGCATCGCGGCGATTTCGGCCGGATCTTTGCGCATGCGCAGCGTCGCGATCAGGTCGAGTGCCGAAGCCTGCTGTACAGCGGCGGCGTTGCTGAGGAGCGACCATTCGAGCACGCGCATCTGCGTCGGTTCGACGCCGATGCGTTTTCCAGCGAGGGTGTGCTGTGCAGCGGCTGCGTCGAACGCATCCTGGAAGGGCTGTCCGTCGCGGTAGCTGAAGACGGACCAGTTGAGCGGCACTTCGCCTGACGTGGCTTTGCCAACTTCAAAGAATGGCGTGATGAGAATTGGTTGTTCGTTCGGGTGCGCCGGCAGCAGTGCGACGATCGGCCGTTCGCTCAGATGCATGTGCAGGCCGGTGAAGTAAACGAGATTCGGTCCGGGCACGAGGGCGATATAGTCAATACCGGCGTCTCGTTGCAGCGCCTGCAGACGTTGGATGCGATCGATGGTCATGGCATGGCTCATTCTATGCGGACTATGCGGACTATGCGGACTATGCGGACTATGCGGACTATGCGGACTATGCGGAGCGGGGGATTGGTGTAACAGGCTAATGCGGGCATTACGTAGTGCACCCGTATCGTAGTGAAGTTTGAGGTGTTGAAACTGTGTATTACGGAGGAGAAAAATCATGAAGACATTTCTGAATTTCGTAGCCGGAGTGGTGATCGGTGCGCTGGCGGGTGGAGCGGCCGCGCTGTTGCTGGCGCCGAAGAACGGAGCAGATCTGCGGAAGGATCTGCGCGGTGAGGTGGATGAAATCCTGGCTGAGGGGCGTCGCTCTGCACGCCAGCGCCGTGCCGAACTCGAAGATCAGCTCGTGCAGCTGCGTCGGCAATAGGGACCGATAGGCTTCACGCGCGACGGCGAAAAATACCAAAAAATGCACCTGCTGCACTGTGTGCGTTGTTTCGTTGAATACAGTAAAGTGCCCGCCATGACGGAAATGCTGATCATCCGGGGGTATGCGATCGATCCAAAGCTGCTCGAAAAGAAGGCGATTACGCGTTGTCGTGTGCAGGAATGTAAAGGCTCCTGCTGCACCGATGGTGTGTGGCTTGATTTTGAACAGAGCCAGCGCATTTTGGAACAGGCTGCGCTGATTCAGCCGTTTATGCCTGCAGCGCGGCGCGATCCGCAGACGTGGTTTGCGGAGTTGCACGACGATCCGGCGTTTCCGTCGGGACGGTACACAGGCACTACGACGGTGGAAGATCCGACGCATCCGAGCGGGATGACATGTCGATTCCTGCGGCCTGAGGATCGTTATTGTGCGATCCAAGCTGCGTCGATGGCGCATGGGATGGAGGCGTGGGCGCTGAAGCCGTACTACTGCCGGCTATTCCCGATCGTTGATCAGTATGTCGATGAGCATGATCAGCCACTGCCGGTCAAGATGCTGACGATCGATGATGAAAATCATCTCTTTCATCACGGCGGTTCGTGTTCCGAAGCGTGTGCGGTGACGCAGCCGGTATTTCAGGTGTATGCCGAGGAAGTGGCGCACGTCATTGGCGTTGATGGATACCATGAATTGTGCGCGCACGTCGGCGTTCAGCCGCGTTTGTAGCGACGGGCGCGGCTTCTTCGCATAAATTTCGCATAAATTTCAAGCGAATTTTTGGATTGAGTCGCTTTGCCTCTTGCTTTTCTCGGCGAAGCATATATACTCTCATCTTGTAAAACCAGCCGAAGTGGCGAAATTGGCAGACGCGCTGCATTCAGGGTGCAGTGCCCTTACGGGCATCAGGGTTCAAGTCCCTGCTTCGGCATTACAGATTCATGGTAAGAAGATCTACATCACACGATCAAAATGAGTCTGTACTGACTATGAGCCGGCTACTGCTGGCTCTGTTTGTTTTTTCCGTCTTGTTTGCGTTGCCGTTGGTCCGTTATTTTGTAGAGCGCACGCAGAATGAGGCGAAGCTTCGCAGCGAGTATGAGCGACTAGATGCGGAAGTGCAGCGCAATACGTATTGTCTGGCGCAGTTGGATGCGGCGGTTGCATATGCGCAGACGGAATCGTTCGTCGAAGAATGGGCTCGCACGCGCGAGCGTATGGGACGTGCCGGCGAGACGATTGTGATTCCGTATATGACCGAGCCGCAGTTGAGCATTGTGCAACCGTGGTGGTCAAACCGGGTAGACTGTCGGGGTTCGCAAGTAGACCGGAAATAAACCGGCGTTGGAGGTAGACGCATGTTTGGACGTGAAAAAGAAAAGAGCAGCGCAGCCACACAGGGAACAGCAGCCACCAGTTCTGCTGCAACAAACGTTTATGGCACATCATCTGCGCCAAAGGCAGCCGCAGGTGAAGTGCAGACACCGAAGCTTGAGACGATTCTCGGCACAAACTGCCGCTTCAGCGGCACGCTGCAATCGGACAGTGGCCTGCGCATCGACGGCATTTTTGAAGGCAATATATTGACCACGGGGAATATTGTGGTGTCTGAATCAGCGACGGTGCTCGCAGAAGTGCAGGCATATAACATCACAATTTCCGGTTCTGTAAAAGGCAATATCACTGCCAACAAAGTCGAAATTACAGAGACGGGTAAATTGTGGGGCGATCTGAACGTCAATGCCCTGCTGCTGCACGAAGGTGCGTATCTCGAAGGGCAGACGAATATGGCCAACGCCGTGGCACCGCCGACAATCGACCCGCCCCGGTTTTCGCGTACGCCGCAGCTTGGCGCCAGTACTCGTGATTCAGCGCGCAAAGACAATGACGCCTCCTAGCGTCTTAGTCGAGCGTGTGATGAGCGTGTGACTATGGTCACCGAGATTGAAGTCGAACGCATTGCGCATCTGGCGCGGCTCGAACTGAGCCGTGACGAGCGTGTGCGTTTTGCATCCCATTTGGCGGCGGTGCTCGATCACGCCGCGGCGCTCGAGTCGCTTGAGCTCGATGAAATTCCGCCGACGGCGTCTGTGCTGTCGGTGCATAGCATCGTGCGTGAGGAAGACGTCGTTGGCGTCTCTCTCCCGCGGCAGTCTGTGCTGGCGAATGCACCGGCGACGGACGGCGCAGGCTTCGTAGTGCAGGCGACGCTCGGGGACGGCGGAGGGTAATGGATCCCACATCCTTGACGGTGCGAGAGGCGCGCATGTGGCTGCAGTCGCACCGCATCAGCGCCGTCGAATTGACGCAGGCTTTTCTCGCGCGGATTCAGGAATTGAATCCGCGCATCAACGTGTACGTCACTGTGAACGCTGAAGAGGCGCTGCAGCAGGCGCTTGCCGCCGACGAGCGCATCATGCGTGGCGAAGACGGGCCGCTGCTTGGTGTGCCGATCGCATTGAAGGACGTGTTCTCCACACAAGGCGTGCGCACGACGGCAGGTTCGCACATCCTTGGTAATTACGTACCGACGTGGGATGCCACTGTGGTTGCGCGGCTGCGTGATATGGGCGCGGTATTTCTTGGCAAGGTCAACTGCGACGAATTCGCAATGGGTTCGTCGACGGAAAATTCTGCATGGGGACCGACGCGCAATCCGTGGAACCTCGAACGTGTGCCGGGTGGTTCGTCGGGTGGCAGCGCGGCGGCGGTGGCGGCTGATCTGTGCTGCGCCGCGCTCGGTACCGACACCGGCGGCAGCATTCGACAACCGGCATCATTTTGCGGTGTGACCGGCCTGAAGAATTCGTATGGCCGTGTGTCGCGCTATGGTGTGATTGCCTATGCATCGTCGCTTGACACCGTCGGCGCCTTGACGCGCGATGCGGCGGATGCGGAGATCCTGCTGCGCGCGCTGGAAGGTATTGACCCGCACGATTCGACCTGTGTCGATGCGTCATCGATGCGCGACCAGTCGGCGCCGGCTGATCTGCGCGGGTTGCGCGTGGGTGTGCCGCGCGAATTCTTCGTCGATGGCATGCAGCCGGAGGTGGAGCAGGCGGTACGTGCGGCGATCGAGCAGATGCAGGTGTTGGGCGCTGTAGTCAAGCCAGTGACGCTGCCGAATACGTCGCTTGGGTTGCCGGTCTACTACCTGATTGCGCCGGCGGAAGCGAGCGCCAATCTGGCACGCTTCGACGGGGTGAAGTATGGGCTGCGTGAAATCGGGGCTGACCTGATCGACACGTATCAGCGCACGCGCGCGGCGGGTTTTGGTTCGGAAGTGAAGCGCCGCATCATGCTTGGCACGTATGCGCTCAGCGCCGGTTATTACGATGCGTATTACATTCGTGCGCAAAAGGCGCGCACGCTGATCAAGCGCGACTTCGAGCAGGCCTTCGCCGAAGTCGATGTCCTTGCGGCGCCGGTGTCGCCGTTTACCGCGTTCAAACTCGGGGAGCGCACCGACGATCCGCTGCAAATGTATCTGGCCGATGTGCTGACGCTGACGGTCAGCCTGGCTGGTGTGCCGGGGATCAGCGTGCCGTGCGGATTTGATGGCGCGGGCCTGCCGATCGGCTTGCAGTTGATCGGGCCGGCCTTCGGTGAAAACGTGGTGCTCGCTGCAGCGCAGGCGTATCAGGCCGCGACAACGTGGCATTCAAGGAGACCGCAGTTATGAACGTGGTGATTTTGCTGGCCGGTTACGGTACACGATTGCGTCCGCATACGTATACCCGGCCGAAGCCGTTGATTACCGTGGCGGGTAAGCCTGTGCTCGGCCATATTCTCGATGGCATCAGCAATGTGCCGATCGAGAAAATTGCGTTCGTCGTCGGTTATTTGGGCGATCAGTTTGAGCCGTATGTGCGTGCGAACTATCCATCGATTCAGGCCGACTACATCGTGCAGAAAGAGGCCACCGGTCAGGCGACGGCGGTGATGCTGGCGCGGGATGTGGTGACGGGGCCGATGGTGATTATCTTCGGCGATACGGTGACCGACGCCGATTTGAGCAAGCTCGAGGGCGTTGACGCCGACGGTGTGGTGTATGTGCGCGAAGTCGAGGATCCGCGGCGCTTTGGTGTGGTGCAGATCGGAGCCGATGGCGTTGTCGAGCGCGTGATTGAGAAGCCGGCGTCGATGGAAAATCGGCTGGCGCTGATCGGCGCGTATTACGTGCGCGATGCTGGGCGACTGATGGCGGCATGCCAGGAGTTGGTGGATCGCAACATTCAGACGCGCGGCGAGTATTACCTGGCCGATGCGTTGAATCTGATGATCGAGCAGGGCGCGCGCTTTCGCACTGAGCGGGCGGATGTGTGGCTGGACTGCGGCAAGCCTGATGCGGTATTGGAAACGAATCGCTGGCTGCTGGCGCACGGGCGTGACAACAGCGCAGCGCTGCCGAAGGGCGAGTACATGATCATTCCACCGGTGAACATTCATCCGAGTGCGAAGATTGAGCGCAGCATCATCGGTCCGAACGCGTCGATCGGTGCGGGCTGCGTGATTCAAAATAGCGTGATTCGCGACACAATCGTGGACACCGGGGCGCACGTGAACGATCATGTGCTGGCAAATTCGCTGATCGGTCGCGATGCAGCGCTGCTCGGCCGGCCGGGCAAATTCAATGTCGGCGATAGCAGCGTGGTCGGCTTTGACGAAGAGTAAAACATGCGTAATTTCATCTCCAATCGCGTCACGGCTGTGCCGCCGTCCGGTATTCGCAAGTATTTCGACATCGCTGCCACGATGAAAGGTGTGATCTCGCTGGGCATCGGTGAGCCAGATTTCGTCACACCTGCGCCGATTCTAGAGGCGGGCATTGCGTCGCTGCGGCGCGGTGAGACAGGTTACACGAGCAACAGCGGCACAATGGATCTGCGGCGTGCAGTGGCGACGCATTACGAAAGGCTTTATGGCGTCAGCTATGGGCCTGACGATGAAATCCTGATCACGGTCGGCGTGAGCGAGGCTATGTATCTGATTTTTACCTCGATTCTGGATACCGGAGACGAGGTGATCGTGCCGCAGCCGTCGTTTGTCGCGTACACGGCAGAAGTGATGCTGGCCGGCGGCGTGCCGGTGCCGATTGCCACGCGCGTCGAGAACGATTTCATGGTGACCGGGGCCGAGATCGAGGCATGCATCACGCCACGCACGAAGGCGATTCTGATTGGGTATCCGAGCAATCCGACGGGTGCGGTGATGAGCCGCGAGCGTCTGCTCGAGGTCGCGCGTATCGCGGAGAAGCACGACCTGCTGGTGATCAGCGACGAGATTTACGATCGCCTGGTCTATGGTGTGGCGCACACGTGCTTTTCATCGCTGCCGGGAATGCGCGAGCGCACGATGGTGCTGGGCGGCTTCAGCAAGGACTACGCGATGACGGGCTGGCGCATTGGCTACATGCTCGGTCCGGTCGACCTCGTGGCGGCGGCGCGCAAGGTGCATCAGTACACGATCATGTCGGCGCCGACGACTGGTCAGGTCGCTGCTGTTGTGGCGCTGGAGCAGGGCGAAGAGTATGTCGAGCGCATGCGCCTCGAGTATGACCGTCGGCGCAAGCTGATCGTCAGCGGGCTGAATTCACTCAGCCTCGATTGTTTTGAGCCGCGCGGCGCGTTTTATGCGTTTCCGTCAATTCGCAAGAGCGGCATGAATGAAGAGCAATTCTGTGACGCACTGCTGCAGGAAGAGCAGGTCGCGTGTATTCCTGGCAGCGCATTCGGCGCTGGCGGCGAGGGCTTCGTGCGTATGGCATACGCTACGTCGTATGAAAAGATCGAACGTGCGCTTGAGCGCATGCAGCGATTTATGCAGAGACATGGGTGATTTCAGATTTTCGATTTCAGATTTGATGCATTTTGCATCTCTCAATCTCTCAATCTCTCAATCTCAAATCTGAAATCTGGCAACTACTCAGGCCCAAATCGGTATTTCCCGCGAAACACGCGATTCCTTCCCCCGGAGGGGGAGAGAATAGTGTGTCTCGCGTTGGAAAAATGGCTGGCCTGAGCAGGTACGAAATCTGAAATCCTGTCCTCTTCGTCATTTCTCCGTCACATTTGCATTGTCGAACACCACATCGGTGCCGGGCTGGTCGATGACGGTGAGCGCCATGACGCCGATGTCGCCTTGGGCGAATGATGCATCTTCGCGCGTGTTGATCAGCTGATCATTGACGTAGTACTCGAGCTTCTTGCCTTTCATCACGATGCGGAGGCGATTGGATTCGCCGCCGGTTTTGATGGCGGGGTGCTGCATCCAGTCTGCCCAGTTCGTCCACTTGCCATCTTTCGTAATGCCGGCGCGCCAGTAGCCGTCGGACGAAATTTCAAAGTGGTAGAAATTTTTGCGATCGGTGACACGAAAGAGCACGCCGAAGCCGTTGTCCTGTGGCCCGCCGATCGGTTGTGCGTCGATTGCAAAAACGCCGTCCCGGAATTTTTTTCCGGCGGTGCTCCAGATGGTCAGGTTTTCATTTTTCACCGTGATGCGCAACTTGCTGCTGTCGTATTTCGCATCACCGGACAAATCCGAAGTGATCGTCCAGCCTGATTTTGGATCGTCGAAGTTATCAGACCAGGGCAGCGTGGTTGTTTGTGCGGAGGAGTTGCCGGAACATGCGGCGATGCCGAACATGATGCTCGGCAGTAAGAGTGCGCCGATCAGCGAGCGAAAGCGTTTGGTCATGGCGGCGTAACTATAATCGCCGCGTGCGCCGTTTGCTGGGTTGGTGGGGGATGGTTTTTTGTCTGGCAGTGTGGGCCGCTGCTGGTCTGCAGGCTGGCGCTCGCGCGGCGATTGTGCAGCCGCCGCGCGGAGTGGGCGACGCGATATTCACTGCAGAACCGCAGCCGTCGGCAAAGCCGAGGCGAACGTCGGCCGGCGTCGTGAAAGTGCCGATCCTGATGTATCACTACATCTCGTCGCCTGGGCCGACGGCTGATCGATTGCGGCGCGAGTTGTCCGTCGAGCCGGCGGCGTTCGAACAGCAGATGCGCTGGCTGAAGGTGAACGGCTTTCACACAGTGACGCTCGACCAGGTGTATGACGCGCTGGCCGGTGGCGAGCCGTTGCCGAAGAAGCCCATCGCGCTGACCTTTGACGACGGCCATATTGAGCATTACAAATTTGTGTTTCCGCTGCTGCATTCGTTGGAAATGACGGGCACATTTTTTATTGTGGCCGATTTCGCCACATTCAGTTACACGAATCCGGATTACCTGAGCTGGCAGCAGGCGCGCGAGATGGCTGATGGCGGAATGCGTATCGAGTCGCATGCGCGTACACATCGTGACCTGCGCAATCGTTCTTTTCAATATCTGGTGTGGGAAGTGCTCGGCTCGATTGAGCAGATCGAAGCGTACACGGGCCGGCGTCCGACGTTTTTCTGCTACCCGTCCGGCAAGTATGACGATGCTGTGGTGCGCATGCTGAAATCTGTGAAGCTGCGCGGCGCAGTCACCACCGCATACGGCATGCAGCATCGGCTGGCGGATGCGTTCGCGTGGACGCGTTTGCGCGTGCGTTACGGCGCATCCATTGCAGAGTACGCATTGCTGGTTGGGGGTGCGTCAGGTGCGCCGCCGCAGGAAGCGCCGACGCCGAATTCGGCGCCGATCGAAGCCACGCCTGCACCGGAAGGGTGAGTGTTGTCACCCGGACCGATGGTCCGGGCTGGGGCAGCGTCGCGCCTCCGGCGCTTTGTCGATGGAACATGAGCGCCAACGGCGCGGTCCGCTGCGGCAGACCTGTGACCAGCCGCCCCGGGTGACGGCGGCGACACGATGCGCGCGAGGATTCGCCCCTTTCGGCGGATACACCCACTCACGCCGCGCTTATGCGTTGCGCCTACACTCGCGCAGCCATGATTCTTTTAAAGACCGGTCTGCGCTATCTGCTCCGTCGCCCATTGTTGTCGCTGCTTTGTATATTCGGCGTGGCGCTGGGTGTGGCGGTGGTGATTGCGATTGATCTGGCGAACGAGAGCGCGTCGCGCGCGTTTAACCTGAGCACGGAGACGGTGGCTGGGCGCACGACGCATCAGATTATTGGTGTGAACGGATTGCTCGACCAGGATTTGTATCGCAAGGTGAAAGTAGAACTGGGAGTGCGCAATTCGGCGCCGGTGGTGCGCGCGTATGCTGTTGCGATCGAACTTGATGAGCAACCGCTGCAGCTGCTTGGGCTCGACGCGTTTGCGGAGCCGCCGTTTCGCAGTTTTCTTGGCTCTGGACCGACGATGTCGCAGAGCGGCGATTTGAGTTTGTTTTTCACCGATCCGTCGGCGCTGATTATTGGCGAGGCGACGGCTGAGCGTTACGGGCTGCATCCTGGCAGCGTGCTGACGCTGCGCGTTGGTGATCGGCGGCAGAAGATGACGGTGGCAGGAATTCTGCATCCGGCAGACGCGGCGAACCGTCGTGCGCTCGACGGCCTGGCGATCATGGACATTGGGTCGGCACAGAAGCTGTTGGGAATTGAAGGCCGCATCACAGATATTGATCTGATCGCCGACGAGCGCACGGCCGAAGGAGCTGCGCTGCTCGAGCGCATTCGTGCTGCGCTGCCGCCGTCGGCACAGCTTGTGCGGCCGGCGCAGCGCAGTCGCAGCGTAGAGAGCCTTGGCGACGCGTTTCGGCTCAATCTGACAGCACTGAGCATGCTTGCGCTCGTTGTCGGCATGTTTCTGATTTACAACACGATCACGTTTTCCGTGGTGCAGCGTCGGCCGGTGATCGGCACGCTGCGTTGTATCGGCGTGACGCGCGGCGAAATTTTTCGCATGGTATTGCAGGAGACGGCGCTGCTCGGTGTTATTGGCGGTGTGTTAGGTATGGCGCTGGGTGTGGTACTCGGTCGCGGCGCGGTGGCGCTGGTGACGCAGACGATCAACGATTTGTATTACGTGGTTCAGGTGCGCGATGTTGAAGTGGCGCCGCTGGTGCTGGTGAAGGGTTTCGTGCTTGGCGTTGTTGCATCGCTGATAGCGGCGCTCGCGCCGGCGTATGAAGCGACGAGTGTGCCGCCGATCACTGCGCTCAAGCGCAGCAGCATCGAACAGCGTGTGCGCCGCGTGCTGCCGTGGGTGGCGGGCGCTGGTGTTGCGCTGTTTGTGATGGGTGGGGGGCTGCTGCTGCTGACTGCGCAGCTGGTGGTGAACCTTGCCGGCATTTTCTTCGTGCTGATCGGGGTGGCGCTTACGACGCCGTTGGTGACCGTTGGCATGATGGGCGTGGCTGCGCCGGTGTTAGGCCGTGTGGCCGGCGTAATCGGGCGCATGTCGGCGCGCAATGTGACGCATTCGATTTCGCGCACGGCGATCGCGATTGCATCACTGATGGTGGCTGTGTCGGTCATCATTGGTCTGCAGAGCATGATTGGAAGTTTTCGCACCACAGTTGAATCGTGGCTGACCACGACGTTGACGGCTGATGTGTACATATCGCCGGTGTCGACGACCGGCGCACGTGCGACGACGCGCATCGATGACGCGCTGGTCGATCAGTTTCGAAAATTCGACGGTGCCCAGGATGTGACGCTGCTGCGCTCCGTTGACGTGGATTTCAAGCGGCCGGACGGTGAGTGGAAAACTGCGGCGCTGCTGAGCGTAGGTTCCAACCGCGAGCGTCCGGCGGGGACGTACGTGTGGAGTGCGCGGCCGTTGACGAGCTTGTGGGCGAGTATGCGCGGGCAGGACGAAATTCAGGTGAGTGAGCCGTTCGCCAACCGCCACGGTGTGACGCAATCGAACGATCGCGTGGTGTTGCGCACGGCGCAGGGGGAGCGCGAGTTTCGCGTGGTTGCTGTGTATTACGACTACGCAAGCGATGCCGGTGGGATGCTGATGCGGCGTGATGAGTATGTGCGTTATTTTGCCGATGATGCAATCTCGTCGATTGCGGTGTATTTGCGCGACGACATGGATGCGGCACAGGCGGCGGCGGCGATGCGCGCGAAATTCGCTGGGCGTGAGTTGCTGATCAACGCGAACCGTCAGCTGCGCGACAACGCGCTGGTGGTGTTTGATCGTACGTTTGCGATTACCGGTGCGCTGAACCTGCTGGCAACGGTGGTGGCATTTATCGGCGTGCTGAGCGCGCTGATGGCGCTGCAGATTGAACGCACGCGTGAGCTGGGTATGCTGCGTGCAAATGGAATGACGCTGTGGCAGTTGTGGCGAATGACGCTGCTCGAGACTGGCCTGATGGGTGGCACGGCCGGCTTGTTGTCGATGCCGACCGGCCTGCTGCTGGCGGTGGTGCTGGTCTACATCATCAATCTGCGCTCGTTCGGCTGGACGATTCGGCTGGTGCTTGACCCGGCCACGTTTGTGCAGGCGCTGATCGTCGCCCTTGCCTCCGCGCTGCTGGCTGCGATTTACCCGATGCTGCGACTGGGCCGGCTGCAGATTGCGGTCGCTGTGCGGCAGGAATAGTGGAGAGTACGGCTTTCGAGTGACTACTCAGATCCAAGGTAACTACTCAGGCCCAAATCAGTATTTCCCGCGAAACACACTATTCTCTCCCCCGAAGGGGGAGAGAATAGTGTGTTTCGCGTTGGAAAAATAGCTGGCCTGAGTAGTTACGATCCAAGTGATTACACGTCTTTGAGTATGACGATGTGTATTTGCAGCGGGCCGTGCACGCCGAAGACTGGCTGCATTTCAATGTCAGATGTGCGGCTGCTGCCGGTGATGAATGTGATGTTGCTCGATGTGCGAATCTGTTGCAGTCGGTCGGCGTAGCGGCTGGCGACCCAGTCTTCGAGGCGGGGAATGAGCTGGCTGCTGCGCATGAGTGCGACATGAATTGGGGGGAGCAGCGACGCCATACGGCTGCGGCCGGGGCCGGACGAAAGCACAAGTGTGCCGGTGGCGGCGATGGCCCAGTCGCAGCCGGTGATGCCGGCCTGTGCAGTTTCAACTACCTCGTTTGTGCCGGCGATGATTTCGATGCCTTGTGTGGCGAGCAGGTTGGTGACGCCATCGAAGGGCAGATGTGGTGCGTCCCAGCACATTGTGCGCGTCACATCATTTGAGTGCAGCACTGAGCGCAGTGCTGCCAGCGCTGCATCGGTTGAATCGGCGAGATGAATAATTCCCCTGACGCGCTCGACTTCGCTGCAGAAGCGTGCAAGCAGATTTTCGTCTGGGTTGATCGGCACGACTGGACGTGAAGTGTCGACGGTTTCAGCTTGTGGGAAGGGCGTGCCGGCTGCGAGTGCGCGGCGCAGTTTGCTCAGAATTTCGGTGCGTGCAGCAGTCATGGGTGCCAATGATGCCACGATACGAATGGCGCATCCACCGTCGTTGAGAGTGAAAGCTGCTGATTGCTTTGTGCGGTGGGAGAGGGGTGTGTGAGCTGGTTGATCTCGATGGGGTGTTGCGAGTGGCTACACAGTTGCGTGGGAAGGATTGCCGGTGCGGCACTTGTTGCAGCATATTGCGCCGGCGTCTGTGCATGCCAACGTCTGTGTACACGTATTGGCCGAATCACATTTTGGGTAACTACTCAGGCCCAAATCAGTATTTCCCGCGAAACACACCATTCTTTCCCGCGAAGGGGGAGAGAATGGTGTGTTTCGCGTTGGAAAAATGGCTGGCCTGAGTAGTTACCATTTTGGTGCTGGTCGCGGACGTGCGCATAGTGTGTTTGCCGGCATCGGCGCTGGCATACGAGCATGTCTGGTACAGAGTAGTTATCTGTACGCCGGCATGCATGGCAATACGCTTGTTCTGGGCGCCGAATTGATCACAGTATTCGGTGAGCACGAGCGGTGCGTGCATTTTGAGTTTTCGTCGTTCGTCAGCGCGGCCGATACCGCGAGATATCGACATTAAGTTCGACTGGGCCGAACGGCAGCGGCAGCATTTCTTCGATCGAAGTGATGATGGTGCGCGTGAGCTGCGGAACAGCGAGCAGTATTTCGATATCGACGCCGGCGATCTGTGACGCTTCATAAATCATCTGGCGACATGAGCCGCATGGGCCGGTGATTTTGGCTTCGTTCGGCATGAAATTTTCGCCGCGGCCCATGACAGCCAGCGCTACGATATCGCGGCGGCCCATGGCATTGGCGCGGCCGATGGTCATGCGTTCGGCGCAGATTGTCGAACCGTATGCTGCGTTCTCGACGTTCGAACCCGTGATGACTGTGCCGTCGCTCAGGCGCAGTGCGCAGCCGACGTAAAAGTGTGAATACGGGTTGTAGGCCGTTTCCATTGCGGTAGCTGCGGCGCGCACAAGTTCTTGCTGGGCGAGGGTGAGGCGATCAAAGTGGGAGTCGAGCATGGTTGATGAAGTGGGAGCAGAGAGTCGGAGTTACTACTCAGGCCAGCCAGTTTTCCAACACGAAACACGCGATTCCTTCCCCTGAAGGGGGAAGGAATCGCGTGTTTCGTGGGAAATACTTATTTGGGCTCTAAGTTCCTGTCCATAAGTTTTGTCCGGCAGATTCGCCTCCCCCGCTTTGCGGGGGAGGCGAATCTGCCGCCAGAACTTTTGGCGACTCACTTAGCAGTTACGAATCGGAGGAATACAACTCCGATTTTCTGTGAGCTAGGGTCGAGCTGTTACCAGGGCATGTGCCCCAGCCTCTCGGGTATTACCAGGCGTAGGCTTCGGGTGCGGCGCCGCCGGGGCCCGGGAAGATTTCGTCGAGGCGCTTGAGTGCGTCGGCGCTGAGTTTGATTTCGGTGGCGCGCAGGCTGCCGGTGAGCTGCTCGGCGGTGCGTGGGCCGATGATGGGCGCGGTGACGACGGGGTTGTGCAGCAGCCATGCGAGTGCGACGTCGGCGGGGGCTTCCCCGAGTTCGGCACAGAACGCTTCCCACGCTTCGATGCGGGTGCGGTGCTTTTCGAGCGCCTTTTGCACGCCCTCACCGGCGCGGCGACCTTCGGCTTCTTTCTTCAGCACGCCGCCGAGCAGGCCGCCAGCGAGCGGGCTCCACGGAATCAGGCCGAGGCCGAGCGACTGGCACGCCGGGATCACTTCGAGTTCGATCATGCGCGCGTTCAGGTTATAGAGGCTCTGCTCGCTGACAAGGCCGAGCGAGTGGCGCGCTGTAGCGGCGGCGTTGGCCGAGGCGATGTGCCAGCCGGCGAAGTTGCTGCTGCCGACGTAGATCACCTTGCCCTCGCGCACGAGCTGATCCATCGCCTGCCAGACCTCTTCCCATGGCGTGTCGCGATCGACGTGATGCATCTGATAGAGATCGATGTAATCGACCTGCATGCGGCGCAGGCTTTCTTCGCAGGCGCGCTTGATGTGCGCAGCGGAGAGGCGTGAGCCGTTGGGCCATTCGGCCATCTTGCCGTAGACCTTGGTGGCGATGATGGTTTTCTCGCGACGACCGCCGCCCTGAGCGAACCAGCGGCCGACGATCTGCTCGGTCACGCCCATGCCTTGCTGGCGTCCGTAGACGTTGGCGGTGTCGAAGAAGTTGATGCCGACTTCGAGCGCCTTGTCCATGATTGCGAACGAATCGGCTTCGGTGGTGAACGGACCGAAGTTCATTGTGCCGAGACAGAGAGGCGAAACGCGCAGGCCGGTGCGGCCAAGTTTGCGATATTCCATGGGGGGAATTGTATGTCGGCATCAGTTGTGGTTTGAACACTCCCGGCTATGGATTGATTTGTGCGACGATTTTCTTCGCAGCGACGTCGAGCGCGACGTAGCTGCTGGACTGCTGCACCCATGCCACATCGCCGCTCCAGCCGATTAGCACCGGGCCGAGCAGCAGCGGGCGGCCGGCAACCGGCGCTTCGATTTTTCCGCGCGTGACGCCGCTGACCATATCAATGTCTTCGAACACGAAGCGGAACGGCTTTGAGGTGATGCGCAGCAGATGCGCGCCGGAATTCGAAACGTGCGCGGTCCACGCCGTCTGGGCTTCGCTGTTGCTGAGCAGGCCGGTGTAGCCGCTGCGGTCGTCGAAGGGGCCGCCGTTTTCTTCGATCGGCATCGTCCAGCGAATGAGGCCCGTCGCTGCGTCGATGGCTTCGAGTTCCTGGCGCCGCGTGCCGCGCGTTTTCGTCACGCGCACCAGCAGCGCACCGTCGGCTTCGCCGTACACGTACAGCTCGTCGTGATCCTTATCGACTGTGTGCAGCACTTTCGTCGTGCCGGCGAGCGCGTTCACTGAAAGCACCGTTCGGTTGCCGGCGATGATTATTGTGTTGCCGCTGCGCAGGAATTGCGTCTCGTCGTTGTCTTCGGCTTCGGCATCGGATTGCGCCGACCACTGCAGCGTGCCGCTTGTGAGCGAGTACTTTTGCACGCAGCTGCTGAAGCCACCGTACCAGGCGTACAACGCGCCGGCTTCGGTGTCGACCCACAGCGCATCGTACGGTTCGGCCAATTGTTCGCCGCCACCGCTGTTCTCCGTGCGCGGTGTGGTGCAGTTCAAACTGAATCGCGATGAGTTCGTGCCATCGTCGCCGAATACGCGCACCTGCGCCGCGGCTGGGCTGGCGGCTTCGTCACGGTCGATGACGACGATGCGATTCTTCCAAAGAGCGATGCGTGGCGTGATGGTGGAAAGTCGTTCGCTCCATACCTTGCGGCCACTGGCTGTGTCGAAGGCCTGCAGCTCGGCGTCGTTACTGAGCACGAAGATGCGCGTGGCAGTGGCGTATATGCATGCGTCGCAGGAGACGTTGACCTCGTCCGACAGCGATGTCTCCCATATTGCAGCGCCGCTCGCACGATCCAGCGCGCGCAGTCGCGACTTGGCTGCGACGTAGATTACGTCGTTGGTCACGATGAAGCGGCTTTGTCCGTCGGCTTCGCTGCGCCAGCGCACCGCGTTCGAAATCGTGTCGATGTATACCAGCAGCGATTTACCGTCTTTGGAAGAAGAGGCGATGCCGAGCACATCCGGTTGCTGCCCATCATCGTTCGGTGCGAGCACGGCGTTGCGCTGGAAAGACAGATCAGCGAACGGTGGCGAGATCACCTGTGCGGCGGTGTCCGCAGCACTCTCGATGCGCTTGCTGATGGTGGATGGAAGCTTGTCTGTGACCATCTTCACCAGGTCAATGTCCAGCGAATACAGTGCGATGACCGTGGCCACGCCGATCGAAGCCAGCATGAACATCACGGTCGGACAGCCGGTGGGCTGGCTGGTGCGTGCAGCGACTCCGGACGCTGCATACTGCTGCAGGCTGCTGAGCAGATGATCGAGCTGTGCGGCGTCGCCGGTTTTCATTGCGACGAGCAGCGCCGTCGCCTCCGCATGTCCGACGCCGACGGCGCGGCGGATCAGCGCTATTGCTTCTGCGTCGCGGCCTTTCGCGATCAGGCTCGCGATCTGTGCGACGGCGGCGTCGGAGAAGCCACGTCGCGAAATTGTTCGCCGGCGCAGCGCTTCCGGGATTGGCGCGCTCATCCCGCAGTAGTTGCAACGTACAGCGAGTACGTTGCTTTCCTCGACTTCCAGCGGTGCCGTGCAATTGGGGCATTTGAAAGTGTGCGTCATATTCGAGATGGCAAAAGTGTAACGGAACGCACAGCCGTCAGCCACGCGCTGCCGAGCAGCAGACCGCCGAGCACATCCGAGGGCCAGTGCACCCCGAGATAAACGCGGCCGAATGACGTGCCGGCGATCAGCAGCACAGCGATGACCAATACGAGTGTGCGTGCGCGTGTGCGCCATGCCACGATGGTGAGACAGCCCCATGCAACGACTGCTGATCCGGCGTGGCCGCTCGGGTATGAGAAACGTTGGAAAGAAGCGCTGATCTCGGGCAGCAGATTCGGGATGTATTCGATGTTGTTGTGTATCTCGCGGCCGATAGCGATGCGGAGGATGATATTGGATGCCATGTGGCCGAAGTAGACGACGAGCGGCCAGAGTGCATACCGTGTGCGGCCGAGGCGGCGCAGTTCGAGCAAGGCGCAGAATGACGTGATGGCCAGTGCCGGCGCTGCCGACGTCAGAAATGTGATGATCTGAATCGGTGGGGTCCAGAGCGGCTGCCGTGCGTCGATCGCCGCGGCGACGAGGCGCAATTCCCCGGGCAGCTCTTTGAGTATGACGACGGCGATGGTGAGGATTGCGAACGCGGTGAGCAGGGCGCCCGGCAATGCGACGCGGCGGCGATCGGAAGATGTGCGCATGAGGTGCGAAAAGTGTAGACGACGCGAACTCGGAACTGCGGCGCTTCGGCGCTTCCGGCGTTTGGGGCGAAAGGCACGGCATGGCGTATGTGTGGCCGAGCACCCAGACCGATGGTCTGGACTAAGTGAGTCGCCAAAAGTTCTGGCGGCAGATTCGCCTCCCCCGCTTTGCGGGGGAGGCGAATCTGCCGGACAAAACTTATGGACAGGAACTTAGTAGTTCGTCCAGGCAAAACTTGTGAGCGTCTGCCCTGTGCGAACCTTGCCTAC
>CANJQH010000015.1 GCA_947476335.1 Anaerolineae bacterium
ATCGCTGCATCCGCCATCTCGTATTGCTGATTGTTATTCGGCTTGCGCCGATCCGGCAAGCTGGCCCATCGCCCCTGCAACTGTTTTATGACTGCATCGAGTTTCATCACCCTCTATCTTCGCCCACCTTTCAGATTGAGAATTGCTGGGTGCATTCGCCAAAAGGGGCAAACTTTCGACCTCCGGCGATCGGCACTGATTGGAATCCTCGAAACGCACTATTTACCAACGATGGGCCGCACGCGATGGCGGATGACCCAATCGCCCCTTTTGGCGAATGCACCCGAGTCAGAGTGGAGAGTGAGCGCTATTTGCTCTCTACTCTGACTCTCTACTCTTCTCCTTCTTCTACGTGTCAGAGCCTGATGCGGCGAAACCCCTCCGCCAGCCAGAGCGAGCCGTCGGCGTGGAAGCGGGCGATGCCCTGCTGCAGCCGTTCGCTGATGGCGGCGGGATTTTTCACCTGTGAAACGTGGGCGCGCACAGCGCAGATTTTTGCGTCGATAAATGTGCTGATATCGACGAGGTGATTTGGCTGTGTGGTGGCGGTGAACCATAGCTCGTGTGGGCCGTGCGGCTCGAAGCCGTCGTCGAGCAGTTCGGGGAAGAACATACGGTTGCCGGCGGCGGGGAAGATCGCGTCGCAGACGGCCATACCCATCACACGGTGGTCATTGTGGTTGACGCGCAGCGCGCCGTAGTGCAGCGTCTGCGGGTCGGTGGTGACGACGATATCGGCGCGGAAGCGGCGCACTTCGCGCGCGATGTCGCGCTGCAGCGCCAGTGTGTTCACCAGCTCGCCGTCGACGTGCGGGAGGAAGTGCACGTTGGTGACGCCAAGCTCGGCGGCGGCGGCGCGCTGCTCGTCCTGGCGCAGGGCGATGAGCTGCGCTGCAGAGATTGACGGATCATCATTGCCTTTGCTGCCATCGGTGACGAGAACATAGCGCACGGTGTGGCCTTCGGCACACCAGCGCGCGATGGAGCCGCCGCAGAAGAATTCAGGATCGTCTGGGTGAGCAACGATGATGAGGATGTTCATGATTCCGGGTTCTGCGGCTTGGCATTGTCGTCGGATTGCGGCGGGCGGTTGGGGCGTGAATTGTCGCGCCGCGCGAGCGGCCGGCGCTGTTGCTGCTGGCTGCGCTGTGGATTCTGCTGCGGTGGGTTGCCGCGATCACCACGATCGCTGCGATCGCTGCGATCGCTGCGTCGTTCTGGCTGCTCCGGTCGCTGGATATGGCGGGCATCGCTGGGTGCGCTGGGTGCGCTGGGTGTGCTGGGTGCGCTGGGTGCGCTGGGTGCACTGCCCTGTTGTTGTGCCTTGTTCTTGAGCTGGCGGCGGATATCGTCGCGGCGCTGCTGGCGCTCCTGTTGCTGCGCCTTTACTTTTTCCTGCCGCGCCTTGATTTGCGCATCGCGCTGCGGGTCGCGCACGCGCGGCGTGGGTGGTGTGTCTTCGAATTGCTCTGCGGCCGGTGCTGCTGCGGTCGGTGCGGCGGCCTGTGTCGGCGCCTGCGCATCTTCCTTTGGCCCCTTGCGTCCGCAGTCGCAGCCGCCGCCTTCGTGCTTGTCGCATGTGCCGTTCAGGGCCTTCTCCTGCAGACGGCGCAGTTCCTCGAGCGGTGTGAGTTGTTCGCGATGGAAAATCATCTCGCGCGCTTCGGGCCCGTCACCCAGCCGCACTTTGACGCTGTCGCGCAGATGCAGGATTTCGACGACCTTGCCCTCGCCCATTGGTGTGCCGATGACGCTCTTCACCTTTGGCAGCGTGCTGCGCGCCTGCACGTACTGTTCAAATTCGTAGACCAGGCAGCAGCGCAGTCGTCCGCACATGCCGGTGATGTCATGCGGGTTCAGGCTGAGGTTCTGCTCCTTGGCGTGTTTGATCGAGATCGGGCTGAACTCGGTGAGGAAGCGCGAGCAGCAGCGCTCTTCGATGCCGCATGCGCCGAGTCCGCCGAGGATCTTCGCCACTTCGCGTGGGCTGATCTGGCGGAACTCGAGGCGCGCGCGATACAGATGCCCCATGCGTTCGCGCAGCGCGCCGACTTCGATGCGCTCATCTTCATCGCTCGAATACAGGAATGTGAGCGTCTGCCCGTCGAAGGAATATTCGGCGCGCACGATCTTGATCGGCAGCCGCAGGCCTGCGCTCTCCGCACGGCAGGCGATCATCGCCTCGAGCTCGCGGTTCTCGTGATAATGCCGCATCGCCATGTCGCGGCCGCTCGCCAGCCGCTCGATGCGTTTGTACGGGCCGCCATGCGCACGTGGCGTTTTCAACGTGGCAACCTGTCCCATTTGCCGGCCGCGCACCGTATCGACGATCACCCACTGGCCGGGCTTCAAATTTGGAAAGCCGGCGGCCAGGTAGTGATACACCTTGCCGACCGCTTGGAATCGAATGCCGACGAGCGGCTCGCTCTGTCCGCTGCTGCTTGGCGCCGGCTGCGGCGGTACGCCGGTCCATTCTGGTGAATCGAACATCGATGGCTCGATGGTTTGTTCTGTGCTCTGCGGGGTAACTGTTTCAGCTTCGTTCATTGTGGGGCTTGTGGGGCTTGTGGGGCTTGTGGGGCTTGGAGGGATTGTAAAGGGAATAGGGGCCAGGGACTAAGTTCCTGTCCATAAGTTTTGTCCGGCAGATTCGCCTCCCCCGCTTTGCGGAGGAGGCGAATCTGCCGCCAGAACTTTTGGCGACTCACTTACGGTGCGCCGCTGTTTGGTGCGAATTTGCCAGTGGGCGACGCAAGTGGCATCGTGCATCAGCCATACCTTCATTTCGAATCGAATCGAAGGCCGGTTTCGTGCGGCGGTCGTGTTGGAGGTGTGCAGCCTACAATCTTGTCCATGAACGTGCGTCCGAAGCTCTACTTCCCCACACAGGGCTGGCTGGAAGATTTTCCGCAGAACCACGGCCTCGACGGCGCACATCTGCTGGCCATTCGTGCGCACGTCGAGGCGCGGTTGCCGCATGTGCGCAGCGTCGCTGTCGTGCGGCACGGCTATGCGATTTTCGAAATGTACCGCCAGGGCTTCGGCCGTGAATCGCTGCTCAACGTGGCCTCGATCACCAAGAGCGTGACGTCGCTGCTTGTCGGCGTCGCCATCGCCGACGGGCTGTTGCGCCTCGACGACTGCATCGTCGAGCACTTTCCCGGGCTGATCGAAAATGCCGACCCGCGCGCGGCGCGCATCACGGTGCAACACCTGCTGACGATGACGGCCGGCTTCGACTGGCTCGATGCCAACACCGGACTGTGGCTGAAAACTGCGGGATCGCATTTCCCGCACACGCAGGCGATGAGTGCCGAGCCGGGCGAGAAATACAACTACAACACGCCGGCGTCGCATCTGCTTTCCGGCGTGTTGCAGCAGGTGACCGGCCGTACGCTGGCCGAATTCGCCGTGCAGCGGCTGTTCGCACCGCTCGGCATCGAGCGCTTCGAATGGGTGCATGATGCGGCCGGTTTTACTTACGCCGGCCATGGCTTGTCGCTGACGACGCGTGACGTGCTCAAATTCGGCCTGCTGTGCCTGCGCCGCGGCACATGGGAGGGCGCGCAGCTCGTGCCGTCTGCGTGGATCGACGCGGCCACGAGTGTGCAGAGCGCCGGCTGGCCGGATACCTTCGGCGCCTATGGTTATCTGTGGTGGGTGCAAAATCTGCGCGGACTGCGTGCGTTTTACGCCGCTGGCAATGGCGGGCAGTTTCTGCATGTGATCCCCGAGCGCGACCTGCTTGTGCTGGTGACGTCGAACCACGACCGGCTGCACGCCGAAAACAAACAGATCGCCCGCGACTTTGTGTTGCCAGCGCTCCTGACGGATCTTGCGTGATGAGCATGATTCCCTGGTTGCGTGGGGATGCACCATTTCCCCCCGTCGAAAGTGCGCGCGACGATCTTGGTGGGTTGCTGGCGGCTGGCGGTGATCTGAGCCCGCGCCGACTGATCGACGCCTACTCGCGCGGAATCTTTCCGTGGTACAGCGACGATGAGCCGATCCTGTGGTGGAGCCCGGACCCGCGCATGGTGCTGCGCGTTGATGAATTTCACGTCAGCCGCACGCTGGCGCGGCGCATCCGCGGTGCTGACTTCGAGGTGCGCGTGAACACCGCATTCGAGGCGGTGATGCGCGCCTGTGCTGCGCCGCGCGATGAGCAGGACGGCACGTGGATTCAGCCCGAAATCATTGCGGCATACGTGCGCTTACACGAGCTGGGCTATGCGCACTCTGTGGAAAGCTGGCGCGACGGCGCGCTCGTCGGCGGGTTGTATGGCGTGGCGATCGACCGCATGTTCTTCGGCGAATCGATGTTTGCGCGCGAGCCGGATGCCAGCAAGGTCGCGCTGTCGCACCTGGTGGAAATGCTGCGCGCGTGCGGAATACCGCTGATCGACTGCCAGCAGGAGACGGCGCATCTCGCCTCGCTGGGCGCGCAACCGATCGCACGCGGTGCCTTTGTGCGCGAACTTGATGAATTGATCGACCTGCGGCATCCGGCGGCGCTAACGCGTATCTAATTCGCAGGCGTATATTCGAACGACTATGGGCAATCTGGAACTATTCGAACGACCTGAAGCGGAAGAGATCTATATGATCGCCGGCTGGCGACAATGGGCGGACGGTGGCGAAGTTTCATCCGGACTGCCCGAGTATCTGATCGAGACGCTTGGTGCGCGCAAGATCGGGCATATTCGTCCAGACGGCATGTATCTTTTTCAGACACCGGTGTCGCAGTTTCTGTTTCGGCCGCGCGTGAAATTCGAGGATGGCTATCGCACCGAAATGAGCGGCCCACGCAACGACGTGTATTACTGGGGTGATGAGCGCCGAGGTTTGGTGATCTTCATCGGCGACGAGCCGCAGCTCAACGTCGAGAAATACACCGAGGCGTTTTTTGAAATCGCCACTGAGTTGAAGGTGAAGAAAGTCGCAGCCACGGGTGGCGTCTATGCCCTGGTTCCATTCGACAAAGAGCGCAACTTCACCTGCACGTACAGCCTGCCCGGCATGAAGGCTGACATGCTCGAGTACACCGTCAGTCTTTCAGATTACGAAGGCCCGGTCAGCATCGGTTCGTATCTGAATGATCGCGCGGAAAAACTTGGGGTGCCGTACTTCGCGTGGTACGCATTCGTGCCAATGTACGACTTGTCGCGTGCGGCGCAGCAGCAGCCGCCGATCACGATTGAAGAGGATTTCACCGCATGGTACGACATCATGCGCCGGCTGAATCACATGTTCGGCTTGAAGATTGATTTGAGCGATCTGGCGAATAAGAGCGCCGAACTGGTGACTCAGATCCGTGACAGCGTGGATGAGCTGGCGAAGCAGCTGCCGCAGTTCCCAGTGCACGAATATCTGGCGAAGATGACGGCCGACTTCGAAGAGCATCCGTTTCAGCCCAACGACAAACTCAGCGATGTGTGGACGGATGCGCTGGGCAATCTGTTCGATGATGGGGAATCCGAGTAAAGAGTAGAGAGTCAGAGTAGGGGAGTGGCTAAACTCGACTACATGAACCCGCGAATCACGGCATCGCCCCGCCGCCCTGCGAGCGGCGGGGCGATGCCGTGATTCGCGGAATATCCTTGAGTTTAGTCACTCCCAGAGTAGAGAGTCAGAGTAGAGAGTGATAGTGAAAATACTTTCCACTATCACGATCAACTCTTTACTACTTCTTCACGTCTTCGTCGGTGCGCTTGCCTCACTGAATTTGAATGGCCGTCGCCGGCCTTGTGTTACCGAACTGAGCCGCGGCGAAACAGGTTCACCACTCCCAGCAGGATGATTGCGCCGAGGAGTGACACCAAGAGCGCGCCCAGGCTGAAGTTGCCCTGGTTGATCGTCCCGATGCCGAGAAGCGGTGAGATCAGCAGTCCTGCGAGAAACGCACCCGCGATCCCAACAAGGATATTGAGCAGAGCGCCCTGCTGGCGATTGGTGCCCATGATTATGCTGGCCACCCATCCCACCAGCCCGCCGACGATGATCCAGACAACGAAATTGATGATCGACATATGTTTTTCCTATGCTTGCATCGGATTGAATTGTTCGTCCTGATCCGGGTAGTGTTTACTCGTTCGGATAGGACTCAGTGTGCATTCAGATCAAGCGACCATCATCAGTTACATGGCCAACGATGGGTTAGTGGGATGGTCAGGAGAAATTGGAATTGGATTGGGTGGGCGATAGAATCTCATTGTGCGCGCTCCACGATTTTCCGCTCGCGTCCCGCATCGCAATTTTCTGCTGCACACGATCAACGGTGTGCTCGTTGCGATTAGTGAAGCGCTGAACGACCCGACGCTGATCATGACGGCGCTGCTGAGCCAGCTCACCACGTCGAACCTGCTGATCAGCGTGCTCGCGCCGCTGCGCGACACCGGCTGGTTTTTGCCGCAGCTGTTCATCTCGCATCGTGTGCAGCGCGTGCGGCGCAAGATCGTGTTTTATCAGGCGGCGACCTGGCTTCGCGTCTCAGGCTGGGTGCTGATGGTGGTGGCGCTGTTTACGCTGCATGATCATGCGCTGTTGCTGTGGGCAATTTTTGTGGCCACGCTGGTGATTTCGCTCTCGGGCGGTGTGGGCGGCCTCAGCTACGTCACCGTCACGGCCAAGGTCATTGCACCGGGCGAACGCGGCCGGCTCTTTGGGCTGCGCGAATTCATCGGCGGCGGGCTGAGTGTGCTGATGGGCGGTGTCGCTGCGCTGATCCTCGGCGGCCATCTTCTTGGGCTCGACCTCGCTTTTCCACGCAACTATGCGTTGCTGTTCGCCGTGTCCACCGCATTCTTTGCCGGCGGCTGCATCGCGTTCGGCCTGCTGCGCGAAGAGCCAGACGATGGGCATGTCGATGATGTGCGCTTGCCGGATCAGTTGCGGCGCGCCTGGCGCATCCTGCGCGACGATTCACGCTTTCGCCTGTTCATCTTTATGCGCGCGATTTTGCTTTTCGCGCGCGCTGGCATGCCCTTTGTCACCGTGTTCGCCAAACGCCATTTGCACGTGGCCGATGGCTTTCTCGCCTCGCTCGTGTCGATCTCGCTCGGCTGCTCGCTCGTCGCTGGGTTGATCTGGGGGCGTTTGAATGACCGTCGCGGTAGTGCGGCCGTGCTCTCGTTCAGTGCGCTGTTCGGCTGCGCCGCGTGCGTGATCGCCATCGTGCTCACGCGCATCAGCAGCGGCTTCGAAGTGTTGCTTGTCGTGTGCGCTGTGTGCGCGGGTGTTTCGAATTCCGGCCTCAACGTCTCCCTCATCCCCCTGATGATGGACATCGCGCCGTCGGAGCAGCGGCCGATTTATTTCGGCCTGAATAACACGCTGCTCGGTGTGGCGCAATTGCTCACCAGCGCCGTCGGCTTTCTTGCGGATGGTTTTGGCTTCGCCGCGCTCTTCGCTTTTTGTGGCGTGTGTTTCCTGATGATGCTGCGGATGGTGCGGGGAATTGCGCGGGGAATTGCGCGGGGAAGAGAGTGGAGAGTCAGAGTTGATAGTTAGTAACGACTCAGGCCAGCCAGTTTTCCAACGCGAAACACTAATTTGGGCCTGAGTCGTTACGATCGTTAAGAATCAGAGTGGACAGTAGAGAGCCGGCATTCTCAGAGTCCACTCTCTACTCTGACTTTCCACTCTCTTCCCCGCGCTATGATTCCCCCGCACATGGAAAACACGACGCGTGAGCGGCCCATCGCAGTAGTGAAAGGTGGGGGAGATCTGGGCAGTGGCGTCGCGTGGCGCCTGTGGAAAGTCGGCTTTCGCGTGATCTGCACCGACATCGCGCAGCCGCTGGTGATTCGGCGCACGGTTGCTTTTTCTTCGGCGATTTATGAAGGGCGTGCGCTGGTTGAAGGTGTGTCGGCGTGGCATATCGGCGCAGCGGACGAAGCTTTTTTCACGTGGGCGCAGAATGCGTTGCCGGTGATCGTAGACCCGGAGGCGCACAGTGTGGAGACGTATCGGCCGGAGGTCGTCGTCGATGCAATCATGGCCAAGCGCAACACCGGCACGACGCGCGATCAGGCACCATGCGTGGTCGCGCTGGGGCCGGGTTTCACCGCAGGCGCGGATTGTCACGCTATCGTCGAGACGCAGCGTGGTCATGATCTGGGCCGCGTGTTGTGGACGGGTGCGGCGGCGCCCAACACCGGCGTGCCTGGCGTCATCGGTGGCGAGGGCGAAAAGCGCGTGGTGCGCGCGCCAGTCGATGGCCTGTTCTACGGCCGGCGCGCCATCGGCGATGTGGTGAAGGTGGGCGAAGTCATCGCCTCGATCGACCAGACGCAGGTGACTGCGACGATCGGCGGGGTTCTGCGTGGCATGCTGCACGATCGCGTGCACGCCACAGCCGGCCTGAAAATCGCCGACATCGACCCGCGCGGTGAGCGCAGTCACTGCTACACGATTTCCGACAAGGCGCTGGCGATTGCGGGCGGCGTGCTGGAAGCGGTGTTCGCGATAAGGCGAATCGGCGATCGCTGAGTGCGGCGTCCGTCGCTCGTCGCTCGTTGTCCGTCGTCCGTCGTCAGTCGTCCGTCGTCAGCTCTTCGTACGGCGCCACATCCGGCCGGCCGGCTGCGTAGCGAATGCGCTGTGTGTGCAGTTCGGCTACGCATGACCACAGCGTGGTGAGTGCGCCGTTCGCGCCGCATACCGGTGCACTACGATCAGCCATGATGCGCTGTGCATGTGCCAGCAGCGCGTCGACGTCGTGTTCATCGCCGCGGCTATGCTCGTGCATAAAATCCAGCCGGCACTGCGAATTTGTTTTTGTGCGGCGCCCCTGCAGATGCAGCATGTCCGGATGCCGGTAGTGATTCGTCGCCGCCGTCACCGGCCCGTCTGATTCCAGCACGCGCACGCAGCGCGGATCGGCTTCGATGATCCATGATTCGCGCGCGTCGGCCACCAGATAGTTCAGCGAGCTGATATGCGGCATGTCGCGCAAAAGATCGCGCGCTTCGCGTGCGCTGTGGCACAGCTCGAGCGCAATGCGTCCGACGAGATGAAATGGCACGCCTGGGCGCACCTCGTCCAGCAAGGGTGTGTCGGTCATCACCACGTGCAGCGAGACGAACACTCCGTGTGCGTTCATGCCGTCGTAGCGGCCGCAGGGCACGCCGCCGCGCGCGCCGATCGTCGGCAATGCGCAGCAGTCGGGATCGAAGCGGATGCGCTGGCGCCGCGCCTGCAGCGGCCAGTAATCGTAGTTGCGGCCGACGAGCGTATGCCCGTGCGGCGTGTGTCGCACGAAGGTTGAGCAGCCTTCACCCGTCTCGCCGATATCGCGCGCGCGCAGGCGCGCTTTGAGATTCACACGGCAGCACTGCTGCCACAGCTCATCCGCATCGAGGCGCTGAGCATCGGCGTACGCTGCAAATTCGTCAGACAAATGCGCGTGAAATTCGTGCACGACCGCGGCACATGCGCGTGCAAACTCCGGCGGCGGCGGCGGAAACCACCACGGCTGCATGCGAAACGGGGGATCGGCGCACCCTAGCTCGTAGCCGACGAACGCGTGGCTGCCGCGCAGATGGAAGGTGCGGTAGTCGGGAATTTCACCGTCTTCCATTTGTCACTCGCTGCACGTCGAATACGTTGCGTACGCTTTTCAGGCGGCTCATGGCCGTAGAAATATCGCCAATGTGGCCGACTTCGGCCTTGATCCATACCTGCACTTCCCCATGCTTGAGGTCGCGTTTGGCGATGCTGCAATCGATGATGTTGATTTTTTGTTCGCCGAGTGCAGTGGCGAGTTCGCCGAGCAGGCCGGTGCGTTCGGCGGCGATCACCAGCAGCTGCACGGTGAAGACATCCTGCGATGCACCTTCGTAGACTACGTCGATCAGGCGTTCCTGTTCCGCGTTGTTGATATTTTTGCATTCGCGATGATGCACGCGAATGCCCTGGCCGCGCGTAACGTAGCCGACGACGGGATCGCCCGGCACCGGCTGGCAGCACTGCGCCACCTGCACCTGCAGGCCCGGCACGCCGGCCACGATGAACTCGCCCTTGCCTCTGCCTGTGCTGGTGTGCAGCGGCGTCATGCGCGGCCGCAGCAGATCGACCAGGCCGCCCAGCGTGGTGAGGCGCTCGGTGCGTTCCTGCGCACGCCGGCGTTCCTCTTCCATGATGTGGCTGTTGATGCTCACGGAAGTGATATTGCCAAAGCCGATGCGTTCGAGGAAATCATCTTCCTTGCCGGGCTCGACTCTAAAAATCCGGAACAGGTCGGCTGGCTTCATCCAGCTTGAAACGCCCATGCGCTTGATCTCGCGTTCGATGATGTCACGGCCGGCGATGATGTTCTGCTCGCGGTCCTGCTTGCGAAAAAATGCGCGAATCTTGTGCTTCGCGTTGGCAGTGATGCAATATGTGTTGCTGTGCAGCCAGTCACGGCTGGGCATCGGTTCTTTGCGCGTCAGCACTTCAATCACATCGCCGTTGTGCACCTGGCAGCTCACCGGCTGCATCATGCCGTTGATGCGGCCGCCGCGGCAGCGATCGCCGATGTCGCTGTGAATGCGGTATGCAAAATCGAGCACTGTGGCGCCGGCTGGTAGTTCGATAACTTTGCCTTTCGGCGTGAACGCAAATACGAGTTCGATCAGCTGTTCATTTTTCAGCGCATTGACGAACGACGTCGCGTCTTCTGTATCGCTGCCGATTGAACGGATCGCATTGCGCAGCGCTTCGATCTGTCGCTGATAGTTTTCGTCGAGATGCGTCGAATCCTTGTACAGCCAGTGCGCTGCCACTCCGAATTCGGCTGAGCGATGCATTGAGCGCGTGCGAATCTGCACCTCGAGCATGCCTGTGCGCGTCTGCACTGCGGTGTGCAGGCTCTGATAGTGGTTGTCCTTCGGCACCGCAATGTAGTCGTCGAACTCGCCCGGGATCGGCGGCCACAGGCGATGCACGATGCCCAGTGCGGTATAGCACGCCTGCACCGACGGATCGCCCATCAGCCGCTTGCGCGCCGCCAGCTTACGCTCACGAATCGAATCGGCGGCGTTTTCGTCACTGTCTGCTTCATCGGCATCGTTCGCCGTTCCGGGTTCCTCGTTTTCATCTTCGATGATGATGCGGATGGCCTGCGTGTCGCGAATCTGGTCGAACGTGGCGCCCTTGCGCTGCATCTTGCGCCACAGACTGTAAATCTGTTTGGCCCGTCCGGTCACTTCGATGTTGTCGATGCCGAATTCGTGCAGCGACGTGCGCACGGTTTCAATGTAGCTGCGGATTGTGGCCTCGCGCTCGGCGGCGCCCATCGCCAGCAGATTGCTGATGTGCGTATATGCATCGGGCTCGGCGTAGCGCAGACCGAGGTCCTCGAGCTCCTGCTTCCATTCCCAGATGCCAAGGCGGTTCGCCAGCGGCGCGTAAATGTCCAGTGTTTCGCGCGCAATGCGGCGCTGCTTCTCCGGCTTCATTGCCGAAAGTGTGCGCATGTTGTGCAGCCGGTCCGCCAGCTTGATGAGCACCACGCGTATGTCCTTGACGACGCTGAGCATCATCTTGCGCAGTGATTCCGCTTCGCGCTCGGTGCGGTATTCGAACGTCTCGCCGTTCTCACCGTTTAGCGCTTCACCCACCAGCGCCGGTCGTATCCCTTCGCGCTGGCTCAGCTTGGTGACGCCGTCGACCATCAGCGCCACTTCGTCGCCGAACTGCTCGCGGATCTGCTCCAGCGTGATCGGCGTGTCTTCGACCACATCGTGCAGCAGCGCCGCCGCGATCGTGCCGACGTCGAGATTCAGATCGGTCAAAATTCCGGCGACTGCGAGCGGATGCGTGATGTAAAGTTCGCCTGATTGACGCACCTGGCCAGTGTGTGCCGCTTCCGCTACTTCATAGGCGCGGCAAACAATTGCGAGTTCCTTCGCGTCGGCGCGTGGCTGAAGCGCGGTGATCAAACCCGCCAATTCCACCGGGCTGCAAGCGCTGCGTTCGTCCATGGCAGTATGTGCGGAATTGTAGCGCCCGCGAACAGGCCGGGCGCATCCGCCGTTTGGGGCGTATTTCACGAAACGGCGGCGGCGGTTACCCGGACCGATGGTCCGGGCTGGGGCTGCGTCGCGCCTCCGGCGCTTTTTCCGTGGAACATGAGCGCCGTCGGCGGAGCGACGCGCGGTCAACGTTTGCCCCAAATGCCTAAATGGCGGAGGCCCCCGTTTCGGGTTGGAAACCAGGATGGCCCGAGTAGTTGCCGAAACTCAGAACCGGCATTCGGAACTCGGTGCTTCTTCCGAATACAATTCACGCTCGTATGCTCACTTTTCAGGATCTCATCCTCACCCTGCAGCAATTTTGGGCCTCGAAGGGCTGTCTGATCTGGCAGCCGTACAACCAGAACGTCGGTGCGGGGACGATGAATCCGGCCACATTTCTGCGCGTCCTCGGCCCGGAGCCGTGGAGCGTCGCCTACGTTGAACCGAGCACGCGCCCCGACGACGGGCGCTTCGGCCAGAACCCGAATCGCCTCTACACGCACACGCAGTTCCAGGTGATCCTCAAGCCGTCGCCTGAGCGCTCGCAGGATCTGTATCTCGAAAGCCTGCGCGCCATCGGCATCGAAACCGACAAGCACGACATCCGCTTCGTCGAAGACAACTGGGCGCAGCCGGCCATCGGCGCGTGGGGCCTCGGCTGGGAAGTGTGGCTCGACGGACTCGAGATCACACAGTACACGTACTTTCAGCAGGTCGGCGGCCTGACGCTCGATCCGACTTGTCTTGAAATCACGTACGGCCTCGAGCGCATCGCCATGGCGCTGCAGAACGTGCGCAGCGTCTTCGATTTGAAATGGGACGCCACGCGCAGCTACGGCGATGTGAAGCTGCAGGACGAACAGGAGCGCAGCGAGTACGCCTTCCATCAGGCCGACGTTGAGGAGCTGCACGAACTGTTTGAGCGCTACGAGCGCGAAGGCCGCCGCACGATCGAGCGCGGCCTGGTGCTGCCTGCGCATGACTACGTGCTGCAATGTTCGAATGTGTTCAACTTGCTTGATACACGCGGCGCTGTCGGCGTCACTGAACGTGCGCGATTCCTCAGTCGTATCCGCGATCTGGCGCGCGAAGTGGCGCTGAAGTACACGCAGCAGCGCGTCGACCTCGGCCATCCGTGGCTGAAGGGCGTCGCCGCTGCGCCGCAGCCGTCGCCGCTGCCTGCGCCCGTCGCCACAACCGCCCCCGCGTCGCTGCTGCTCGAGCTCGGTGTTGAGGAACTGCCGGCGGATGACGTCGTGCATGCGCGCGATCAGCTTGGGGCGCTGCTTGTCGAAGCGCTCGCCGCTGCGCGCATCGAACACGGCGCTGTGCAGCTCTTCGCCACCCCGCGCCGCGTCGCCGCGCTCGTGCGCGACGTCGCGCCGACTACGCGCGCGTTCGACGAGTTCGTCAAGGGCCCGGCCGCCAAAGCCGCCCTCGACGCCGCCGGCAATCCCACGCAGGCCGCCGTCGGCTTCGCCAAACGATTCGGCATCGACGCGCGCGAACTCGTCGTGCGCACAGAGGGCAACGCTTCATACGTCTACGCACACAAACGCGAACCGGGCAAGCCGTCGGCCGAAGTGCTTGCTGCTGCGCTGCCCGGCGTGCTCGGAAAAATCACATTCGAGAAAACCATGCGCTGGAACGCGAGCAATGTGTCGTTCGCGCGCCCGGTGAATTGGATCGTGGCGCTGCTCGGTGAGAGTGTGCTGCCGTTCCGCTTTGCCGATGTGACCTCGGGCGCCGAGAGCATCGGCCCGCGCGGCGAAGGCGCGCCTGCGTTTGTCGTGCCGGTGGCCGACGCATACGCCGGCCTGCTCGCATCGCATCGCATCCTCGCCGACGTTGATGCGCGCCGGCGCGAAGTCAAGCGCCAGATCGACGCCGTCGCTGCGAGCATCGGCGTGCGCGTGGCCGAGAACGATGACCTGCTCGACGAAGTGACCAACCTCGTCGAACAGCCCACCGCACTGTTGTGCGGCTTCGACGCCGAGTTTCTCGATATTCCGGCGCCGGTGCTCACGTCTGTCATGAGCAAGAAGCAGCGCTACTTCACGGTGCTCGACGCCGATGGCCGGTTGATCGACAAGTTCATCACTGTGCGCAACGGCAACGCCGAGCACATCGAACTGGTGCGCCACGGCAATGAAGACGTCGTGCGCGCGCGCTTTGCCGATGCGGCGTACTTCTTTCGCCAGGACATGCAGAAGCCGCTCGACGCATATCTGCCGCGCCTCGACACGATCACGTTCCAGGGCAAGCTCGGTTCGATGCTGGACAAAAGCCGCCGCATCGAAAGCCTTGTCGAGCCGATCGCGCATCAGCTCGGCGTGCAGGGCGCACAGCTCGACGCCGCGCGCAAAGCCGCACACCTGTGCAAGGCCGACCTGGCGACGAATATGGTCGTCGAAATCACTGCGCTGCAGGGGCAGATGGGCCGCGATTATCACAAGCGCACCAGCACCGACGCTGACGTCAACGCAGTCGCTGACGCCATCTTTGAGCATTACCTGCCGCGCTTCGCCGGTGATCGCTCGCCGTCCGGCACGGTCGGCCTCGTCGTCGGCCTGGCTGACAAGCTCGACAGCATCGCTGGTTTGTTCGCGGTCGGCTTGGCGCCGAAGGGATCGGCTGACCCGTTCGCGCTGCGCCGCGCCGCCATCGGCATCGTGACGAACCTGCTGAGCGCGCGCGCGTCATTCGCGCTGCGTCGCGGCCTTGAGAGCGCAGCAGGTCGTCTGCCGGTGAAGATGGACGACAAGGCGCTTGACGCTGCGCATGCCTTCATCATCGATCGCGCGCGCGTGATCTTTGAAGAGAGCGGCAATCGTAAGGACGTCGTCGACGCCGTGTTGACGGAGCAGGGCGACGATCCGTATCGCGCTGCGGATGCGCTCGCCGTGCTCAATGCGGCTGTGCAGAGCGAAGGCTGGCCGGTGCTGCTGGCCGCGTTCGCCCGCTGCGCACGCATCCTGCGCTCGGCGCCGCCGCCCGAGGCATCGGATGCCGTCGACCCGCAGCCGGAAGCGCAGGCGCTCGCACAGGTCGCTGCTGCGCTGCCGCCGCCGACGGATGCGCGCATGCTGCTGCGCAATCTCGAAACGCTGGCGCCGGCCATTCAGACTTTCTTCGACAAGACCATGGTGATGGCCGAAGACATCGCGCTGCGCAACACGCGCCTGACGCTTCTCGGCCGCATCGTCGCGCAGGCGCGCGGCATCGCAGATCTGTCGAAGCTGGAAGGGTTTTAGAAGAAGTGGATAGTGATAGTGGGTAACTACTCAGGCCTAAATCAGTATTTCCCGCGAAACACACTATTCTCTCCCCCTTCGGGGGAGAGAATAGTGTGTTTCGCGTTGGAAAAATGGCTGGCCTGAGTAGTTACGATAGTGGATACTCTAACTATCACTATCTACTATCCATTTCAACAGCAAATGTCTTTCACCTCAAACCCCCTCGCTGACAAATTCGAACAGCAGTTCAAGAACCAGCTGATCCGTGGCACGCGCCTGCTCGACCGCGGCAAGGTGACGGAAGCGTTGCCGCTGCTGGAGAGTGCGTATCGGTTGAAGCCTGAGCATTTCGAGACGATGGTCAACCTCGGCGGTGCGTACATCATGCTCGGCCGATACAAACTGGCCGTGCCCGTGCTCGAAAAAGCATCCGAGTTGTATCCGCTCGAGCCGCAGGTGTGGATCAATCTCGGTGCGGCATATCTCGGCAACCCGATCCTCGCGTCCGATGAGCAGCAGCGCAATGCACTCGCGTCGTTTAACCGCGCGGCCAGGCTTGATCCGTATGCGCACAACATCGAATACAACATCGGATTGATCCATCGCGATCGTGGCGAGGTTGATCTGGCGCTGCAGGCGTTTGAGCGCGCGCTGCGCATCAACCCTGACGACCCGGATGCGCGTCGGCTGATCGAGAAGCTGAGGTCATAAAAATTCCGAGATCCGATTTTGGGCAACGATTCAGGCCAGCGTGTTTCGTGGGAAATACTGATGCAGGTCTGACCTAAATAGGCGTGATTGCCGAGAAATCGTGTGCAATATGCGCATCAACGTCAAGGCTTACTCGGAACTCGGAACTTCTGCCGCTATCATCCCCAGCATGAAAATGCTCGGAAAAATTGCGCTCGTCACAGGAGCTGCGCATCGCGTCGGGCGCGCCATTGCGCTGGCGCTGGCCAAGGAAGGTGCGGACGTCGTCGTGCATTACGGATCGAGCGCTTCCGCAGCGCAGGACGTGGCGCGCGAGATTGAGTCCCTCGGCCGTCGCACATTGCTGCATCAGGCCGACATGGGCAGCTGGGCTGCGGCAGAATCGCTCGGCGATGCGGCGCTCGCCTGGCAGGGGCGCGTCGATCTGCTGGTGAACAGCGCGGCGACGTTCAACACCGCTGGCCTGCTTGAAGCGACGGAAGCCGATTTCGACATGGCCTTCGATGTGAACATCAAGGGCGTCTACGCGCTCAGCCGCGTGATCGGCCGCGCCATGCTCGGTTATGCGGGCGTCAGCAATATCATCAACATCGTTGATGAAGGCGCATTCTTTCCATGGAAAGGCTATGTGCCACACGGTGTTTCGAAGGCGGCGCTGCTCGCGCTCACCCGCGCACAGGCGCTCAACCTTGGGCCGAAAGTGCGCGTCAACGCCATCTGCCCCGGCCCCATCCTCAAGCCGCCGGACTATAGCGAGGAACGCTGGCAGGCGCTGCGCAAGACCAATCCACTGCACGAACTCGGCAGCGCCGAGCAGGTCGCGGAGACCGTGGTATTTTTGGCGACCGGTCCGCAATTCATCAACGGCGATTGCATCATGCTTGACGGCGGCCGCATGTGGCAGCATCAGTAACACATGGACATCAACCAGCTCTCCCAGATGGTCACTTATCTCGACGCTGAGCGGCGTAAAGATAAAGCGCAGCTTACGCAGATGCAGGAGCGCGTTGAAAATTTGTCGCGCGAAGTCGAGGCGCGCGTGCGTTATGCACAGACGCTCGAAACCACTGTGGCGGAGCTGAAGCTGCAGCTGGTGCGCGCGACGAGCTGGCCTGGTGTGCTCGAACAGGTACGCGCTGAATTCAATCAGACCATTGAGCGCGAGCAGGACCAGCGCGTTAAGGCTGAGCGCGAATTGCTGCGCACGCGCCAGATTGAAATTGAATCGCTCGTCCGTCAGCTGAATGAGATCAGGAAAGAAATCAAACCGATTGGCCGGCTTGGTGAGGACATTACCGCGCGTCAGGCTGAAGAATCACGCCTGGCAGATCTCATTAACCGCACGCAGATCCAGCTCATGGAACTCGAGCGGCGTTTTGATCAGCCGACGGCCACGCTGAACTATCTTGAAGAGCAGCGTCGCACCGATGCCAAGCGTATCGCGCTGATGGAGCAGGCTGTTCCGGATCTTGCCAAGCGCTTCGAACCGGTGTCCACGCGCATCCTGCTGCTTGAGGAATCGCTGCGCAAAAAGACGACGGAGATCGAGGAGGCTGCGCGCCTGCTGGAGGCGCAGAAGCAGGTCATCGAATCACAGCGCGTCGCCGACTTGCGGCGTGAGCGGCAGTTCGCCGAATACGCCGAAATCATCGAGCGCCTCAAGGATCGTGCCGACGCGATTCAATCGCAGGTCACTGGCTTCTTTCAGATGCGCGACGAGGTCAAACGCGAACTCAGTTCGCTGCCGGACTTCAAACAGCAGATCGAAGTGCGCGTCAATGAAGTCAGCGAAATTCAGCGCGACGCTGAAGAGCGCGCCAAGCGCGTCGCTGCTGCCTTTCGTGATGAGATCGACAAACAGTGGAAAGGCTTTGCTGTGTTGCAGGAAGAAAAGTGGCTCGACCGTGATCGACGCATTTCGAGCTACGAGCCGCGCATTGCCGAACTTGAGGACGACACCATCAAGATCGCTGATCAGATTCCACCGCTGTATGCCATCCTCGAAGAGTTCTCATCCGCCTACGCCAACGCCGGTCGTGAATGGCTGGCGCGTTCTAATACGCTGCTCGATCAGGCCAAGCTTGTCATGACTGCCGAAATCAAACCGTCGCGCCGCCAGCGCCGTAAGCAGCAGGCGCTCGCACGTCCGGAAGGCGCGGACAACGGTGGTGTAGACATGGATGCTGGGCTGGTGAAATAGCGCATGCACGTCATCGCCACTGCCGGCCACGTTGACCATGGAAAGTCTACGCTTGTGCGCGCGCTCACCGGCATTAATCCGGATCGTCTGCGCGAAGAGCAGCGCCGCGAGATGACAATCGATCTCGGCTTCGCCTGGCTGACGCTGCCTGGCGGCGAATCCGTCGGCGTGATTGACGTGCCGGGCCACATCGATTTCATCGATAACATGCTGGCCGGCGTCGGCGGCATTGATCTGGCGCTGCTCGTCATCGCTGCGGACGAAGGCCCGATGCCGCAGACGCGCGAGCACCTCGCCATCTTGCAGATGCTGCAGGTGAAGCACGCCGTCGTCGCGCTGACGAAATGTGATCTCGTCGACGACGAGTGGCTCGAACTGATGCGCGGCGAAGTTGAGCGTCTACTCGCCGGCACGCCGTTGCAGGGCGCACCGCTGATCCCGGTGAGCGCGCGCAGCGGCATTGGTTTGTCCGCCCTGACGAGCGCACTTACAGATGCGCTGGCGCGCACGCCGCCGCGGCGCGATGTCGGACGGCCGCGCTTGTCTGTCGACCGCGTCTTTAGCCTTGCCGGCTTCGGCACCATCGTCACTGGCACGCTCGTCGATGGCGTACTGTCGGTCGGCGATGGGATTGAACTCATCACGCGCCGCGGCGAAGCGCTGCGTTCGCATGTGCGCGGCTTACAGACGCACAAGCAGAAGCTTGAACGCGCACAGCCGGGCAGCCGCGTGGCCGTCAATTTGGCCGGCGTGTCGGTCGAACAGGCTGCGCGTGGCAGCCTGATTACGTCTCCCGGCTTGGTGCAATCCACTACGCTGGCTGACGTGCAGTTAGAAATGTACGCAGATCCGGCTGCCGGGCCACGTGAGGGCAGTGCGTTGCGGCACAACGCTGAGGTCAAGATTTTTTGTGGCGCGGCGATGAGCCTGGCGCGCGTGCGGCTGCTGGACGGCGAATCGCTCGCGGCCGGCGCATGCGGGCCGGCACAGCTGCAGCTGATCGAGCCGCTGCCGTTGCAGCATGGGGAGCGCTTTATTGTGCGCCTGCCCTCGCCGTCGGCGACGGCTGGCGGAGGCGTGGTGTTGGATGCGCAGCCGTTGCTGCGATATCGGCGCCGCGGCGGCCGGGCGGATGAAGTGGTGCTGGCGCGATTGAGTGCGCTGCTGCGCGGCACGCCGGACGAGCGGCTGCGCAATGCGCTGGCCGAACTGCGCCTCGCCATGCGCGAGGACGCGGCGCGCAAAGCACAGTTGAATGCGGCTGAATTTGAGTCTGCATGGTCTGCGCTCGTACAGGATGGCGCAGTCGTTGCTTCGGGAAACTGGCTGGCGCTGAACAGCACGTGGGCGGCGTTGACGGCGCAGGCGGCTGAGATGCTGGCGGAATTTCACGCACGCCAGCCGCTGGCGGAGGGGATGTCCAAGGAATCGCTGCGCAGCCGTATGCAGCTTGCGCCGCGCCCATTCGAAGCGCTGCTCGCCAGCGTCGCTGCGCAGTCGCTGCAACAACAGGGCGATGTGGTGCGTCTGCGCGCACATGAGGTGCGGCTCTCGCCGGCGCAGCAAGCCGCAGTTGATATCTTGTCGCTGCAGCTGGCCCGTGCGCCGTGGAACACGCCGCTGGTGCGCGATTGCAAGGCGGCGCTGGGTGATGCGGTGTACGAGGTGCTGCTGCGCCGTCGCCGGCTTGTGCAGCTCAACGACGACGTCGTGCTGCTGCCGGCGACGTACGACGACGCCGTCGTGCGCGTGCGCGCGGAAATCGAGAAGGGCGGCTCGATTACGGCCGCCCAGGTGCGCGACTTATTTGCAACCACGCGCAAATACGCGCTTGCCCTGCTGGAACATCTCGATGCTGCCGGCATGACGAAGCGCGCAGGGGATGTGCGGATGCTTATTTCGCCGCGATCCGAATCTGCTTCGGTTTGACGACTTCGGCCTTCGGGATGCTCAGCTGCAGCATGCCGAGCGTGAATTCGGCGGTGGCCTTGTCGGCGTCGACCTCAGCGGGCAGTGCAAAGCGGCGCAGGAAGGACGAGCGGGCGATTTCGCGCACATGCTGCTTCTCACCTTCGGCGGCGGTCTCTTCGGCCGCTTCGCCCTTCAGCGTGAGCACGCCGTTTTCAATCGAAATCTCGACCTGTTCCGGCTTCCAGCCAGGCAGCTCAGCTTCGATGCGATAAGCGTCGGCCGTCTCGCTCAGATCGACGGCTGGGGTGAACGCGCTGGCGCGCGCAGTTGCGCCAAATGCGTCACGCACCATGCGATCTATGCGATCCATGCGATCGACGGTGCGGCTGAATGCGAAGGGATCGTGAATTTGCGCGTTCTGCGTATAAGGATTGCGGCTGCGGCGAACGAGATAGGTATTCATGATTAATTTTTCCGTATCTGATCCGGGGATCGGTTTTTCTTTGGACTGCACTGGTGAACTGACTGTTCGATGCGTCTGCAGTGCGCGTCCGACGAAGATCAGAATAGGGCGGCTGCATATGAAAAAGTTAGACGCTGCGTTAGAGATACATTTGCGGTAACTACTCAGGCCAGCCATTTTTCCAACGCGAAACACACTATTCTCTCCCCCCGAAGGGGGAGAGAATAGTGTGTTTCGCGGGAAATACTGATTTGAGCCTGAGTAGTTACCATTTGCGACGATGCCTCGCGCTCTTGACGTAGAACACCTGTTCGCCTAATATTGCAAAGTCTTAGAACAAAAGTTTCGCTTGACCCGTCGGCAGATCCGTCGGTTGAGGGATATGGGCTTCAGCTCTCAGAAAGGCAGGTGTGCAGATGGCGAATACGCCGACCGGATCTCTTACCGATTCGCAGCAGCGGATTATGGACTTCATCAATCGGTACGTCTCGATGAACGACGTGCCGCCGACGATTCGTGAGATACAGCACGGCGCTGGGATTAGTTCGACGTCGATGGTGAGTTATCACCTGAAGGCGCTGGAGCGGGCGAATTTATTGAACCGGCGCGAGCGAAGTTCGCGTGGGGTAATGGTGCGCGATCCTGAGCGGGTGAATCTGCGCAGTGTATTGAATGTGCCCGTGGTGGGTCGCATTGTCGCTTCGGAGCCGGTGCCGATGCCAGACGCGGATGCGATGCGCGATTCAGAGAACAGCGTGCAGGTTGCGCGCAGCCTGGTGAATGGCGACGAAGATTTGTACGCGCTGGAAGTGAAGGGCAACTCGATGATTGATGCGCTGATCAGCGACGGGGACATTGTCGTGATGAAGCGCATGACCGAAGTGCAGAACGGCGATCTGGCCGCGGTTTTTCTGACGGATCGCAATGAGGCGACGCTGAAGCGCGTATATCACGAGGGCCGCCGACTGCGGCTGAAGCCGGAGAATCCGACGATGCAGCCATTTTATGTCGATGCCCGTCATGTGCAGATTCAGGGCAAGGTCGTGTGCGTGCTGCGGAAGGTGTAACCGGAGACGACGGCCGTTGACTGAGTGCCAACGGCTGCCGACCGTCGTTTTTTACGCGATTTTGCGCCCGATTTCCTCGAGCAGGCGTTCGCGGGTTTCCTCGAGTGGGATGCGCTCGATGACTGGGGCGAAGAAGCCTTCGACGATGAGTCGGCGTGCTTCATCCTCGGGGATGCCGCGCGACGCCAGGTAGAACATCGGCTCGATTTCGATCTTGCCCACCGTTGCTCCGTGCGTGCAGCGCACGTCGTCGGCTTCGATTTCGAGGCCGGGGATCGAATCGGCACGGCTGTGTTCGCTCAGCTGCAGATTGCGGTTGGCCTGGTAGGCGTCGGTTTTCTGCGCATCCCGGAAGACGCGAATGTTGCCGCGCCAGACGGTGCGTGCGTCGTCGCGCAGTGCCGATTTATAGAGCAGGTCGCTGCGGCAATGCGGTGCGATGTGGTTCTGCTGCGTGTCGTAATGGAACTGCTGGCGCGTGTCTGCAAAATAGACGCCGCTCATCAGCGCTACACCGTGTGGTCCGACCATGTCAGATTCGATCAGATTCTTGTTGAACTTGCCGCCGATGCCGCCGACGACCCAGTGCAGTGTGGCTTCTTCGCCGACACGTGCGCGTTCGGTGCTGAAGTTGTAGACATTGCGTGCGTAGTCCTGGATATTGACATAATCGAGCTGTGCGCCCTTGCCGAGCACGATTTCCACAACGCTGTTGTTCAGCACTACGCCTTCACCGGCGGCGCTGGCGAATTCCTCGATCAGCGTGGCCTTGGCACCTTCTTCCAGGACGACCAGCGTGTGGCTGAAGCCGAAGCGTTGCCCAGCCGACAGCCACGTCGCTGTGCGCAGCGGTTGTTCGATCTGCACGCCCTTCGGCACGTAGAGCACCACGCCACCGCGCATTAGCGTGGCGTGCATGGCGGCGAAGTACGAGTCGGTCAGCTTGACTGCGCTCATCAGGTGCTGCGAAAGCAAATCCTGGCGATATTGGATGGCGGTGCCAAGATCGGCGAACAGTACACCTTGTTCGGCCAGCGCCGGATCGGTGTGATGCTGAATGGCGACGCCGTCGACATGCAGCATCCATCCGGGGGTGGTGACGCCGGTGGTCAGCGCTGCCCAGTTCTGCGGCGGCGTTGGCAGTGGGCCGTCGGCGCGCACCGTCGGCAGCATCTGCTCGAGGCGGAACTGGCTGAGATCGACGCGGCGCCAGATTTCATCGTGCCGATTGGGGGCGGGCGTTTCGCGGAAAAGACGCCACGCTTCGAGCCGACGCTCGCGCATCCACGTTGGTTCACCGAGGGCGGCGCTGTAATTTTCAACAGTTTCGCGCGTCAGATCGCCGCTTTTTACCAGCGGCGTGGGTTTCATTACGGCAATAGACATCTTAATAACATTCCTTAATAACATTCCGAAAAGAATTCCGAAAAGAATTCCGAAAAGAATTCTGAGTTTGAGGTTCGAGGCAATTACGCAGCCTCATTTTATTTTTACATCGCTGCAGTGAATGCGGCCTGCACGATCACTACAGGTGACAAGTCACTACAGGTGACAAGCCACTACAGGTGACAAGCCACTACAGGTGACAAGTCACTACAGGTGACAAGATAGAGCACGGAGATTTTACTGGGCAGGCTGAGGCAGTGATGAGCGGATGAGCGGATGAGTGGGAACAGCTTTGTAGGCATGCTTTTGCATAATGCCTGGTGTCATGATTTGTTAAAAACGCAAGAAAAAAATGATCATGTAAACGGCTGATCGCTGGTACACTGTAGCTCATGGATCTCGCCCAATCCACTGCAAAGTTACACATTGACCACGGTTGTGCTTCGCATACTGGTTTTACACGGCCGCTCAATGAGGATAGCTGGTGTGTGATGACACCAGAAACGATATTGCCCATGTATATGCACAAGCCGCTGCTGCTTGCAGTTGCTGATGGCATGGGAGGGGAGGAGGCGGGGGAAGTCGCTAGTCGCATCGCCATTGATCAGTTATGTAAAGAGACGCAGCGTTTGTATCAGGCGCAGCTGTCCCCCGACGAAGGACGCATTCCTGACATTGTTGCGTGCATCAACGACGCTGTGGCGGACGAAGCACAGCGGCGCGGCCACCCGATGGGTAGCACGCTTGTCTTCGCCTTGTTGCATGAGGGGCGCGCATTTCTTGCCAATATCGGCGACAGCCGCATTTATCTGTGGCGCAGTGGCGGTAATTCGCTGACACGCCTCGTCAAAGACCATTCCCTCGTGCAGTTGCTCGTCGATGAGGGCATCATCGACGAGCACGATCGATACACGCACCCGCGGCGGAATTTCATCACCCGCTCGCTTGGCGATTCGAATACCGGCGTCTCCGACGATAACCCGGTTCTGAATTTGCAGTCAGGCGACTGGCTGCTGCTGTGTTCGGATGGGCTGTGGGAAATGGTGCGCGACGATGCAATTCTTGCGGTGCTGCGCAACGCATCCAGCGCACAACGCGCATGCGACGAACTGATTGCCATGGCCAATCGCAACGGCGGTGAGGACAACATCACTGCCGCCATTGCGCGCGTGCTTTAAGCGCGCTGCGCGTCCAGCCACAGCAGCGCCATTGCAAACGCCTGCGACCATGACAGCAGGCTGCATTCGCCGCGCAGCAGCGCCGTGCGCAGCGCTTCTTTCGGAATCAGCTGCATTTGCATTTCTTCCAGATCATCGCGATCGATTGCGCCGACCTGCTTCGCTCCGCATGCCAAAAAAATGTGCGCTGCCCCACAGCCGCGGTTGCCGTCGACGGGAAAGCGGCCAAAGGAGATCCATTCGTCTGCTGCGTAGCCTGTCTCTTCGCGTAACTCACGCCTGGCTGCGGTTAGCGGATCTTCGCCGGGTTCGATGTAGCCGCCGCACAGCGACAGCGAAACTCCATCGGTCGCATATTTCACTTGGCGGAAGCATACGAACTCGCCCGCGTCCGTCACCGCGGCCACATTCACGTAATCGGGCGTAATCACCCACGTCCAATCCGGGATCACTGTTCCGTCAGGCAGCTCAACTTCGTGTTCTTCGACGGTGAGCCATTTGGGTTGGTGTAGTCGCAGCGTGCGTCGCAGGGTTTTCCAAGGTTGCATGGGGCCGATTATGCCGATTATGCTGATTATGGATGGAAGAGCGGTCGCCGTCAGCGGTCAGCAAAACCAGCGGAATCGCCGTGCATGCGAGCAGCAGCAGCGCTGCCGGAGCCGCCTGCGTGTATACGCTTTCGCTGGCGGCGGCCCAGATGCGCACCGGCAGTGTATCGAAGCCGGGCGGACGCAGCAGCACAGCCAGCGGCAGTTCCTTCATCGCCGCGACGAAGGCGAGCAGCCAGCCGGCCATGATTCCGCGCCGCGCCACTGGCAGGGTTATGCGTTGGAATATCTGTAAACGTCTCGCCCCGAGTGCACAGGCCGCCTGCTCGAGCAGTGGCGACGCAGCGCGCAGCGCGCCTTCATTTGTCGTCATCGATTGTGGCAGCAGCCGCAGGGCCAGTCCGATTGCCAGCGCCGCCCACGTGCCGTACAGCAGCGGCAGCATGCGATTGAACAATAGGATCAGCGCGAGGCCGATCAGCATGCCGGGCAGCACGTTCGAGCTGCGCCCGATCGCCAACAGCAGCGTTGTAATGCGGCCAGGTGCGCGCGTCGCCAGCAGCGCCGGGGCCAGCGCCGCTGCTGTCGCCATCGTTGCGGCGGCGGCGGCCAGCAGCACGCTGTTCAAGCCATGTCGCCAGGTGGCGTCCGAGCCGACGCTCCAGATTTGGTCGACCTGCGTTGGCGCCAGCCAGCCGCTGATGCTGAGGCCGGCGAGCACTGTCGTGGGCACGCCCAGCGCCGCTGCAGCGACGAAGGCCACCATCGCCGTCGCCGGCGCCCGCCCGCGGCCGAGCGGAATCGGCGCCGGTTCATGATCGACGGCGCCGACCGACAATCTTCGGCCGCGCCGTGCCAGAAGCGATTCCCCGGCCAGCAGCGGCGCCGTCAGTGCGATCAGCACCAGGCTCAGCACCGCCGCCGCCGAACGATCCACCTGGCCGGCGAACTGGTTGTAGATCGCCACGGTGAACGTGCGGTAGCGCAGCATCGACACTGTGCCGAAATCGCTCAGTGCGTACATGCCGACGAGCAGCGTTCCCCCCAGCAGCATCGGCGCGACGAGTGGCAGCGTGACGCGCACGAAGGCGCCTGCACCACCGCAGCCGAGCATGCGCGCGGCCTCTTCCAGCGTGCGGCTGCCGCCGCGCAGCGCTGCTGAAACCGGCAGGAAGACGTACGGATACACGCATAGAGCCGTTACCAGCGCAGCCCCACCGAGCGAATAGATGTCGGCCGCCGGCAGCACGCCGAGGGGTGCGCCGGTGACGGCCATGTATGCGCGTTCGGTGATGCCACCGCGGCGCAGCAGCAGGATGTAGCACAGCGCGCTGACGTACGCCGGCATCGCCAGCGGCATCGCCAGCAGCCATCGCCACGTGCGCTGCCCCGGCAGGTCTGTGCGTTCGACCAGCCAGGCCAGCCCGAAGCCCAGCAGCGCTGCAATACCCATCGTGGCTGCGGCGTAGCGCACGCTGCCGGCAAATAGCCTGGGCAGCTGGCTGTTCCACACTCCGAACCAGGCTGCTGCCGGCGCCTGCACTGCGCGCAGCAGGATGTAGCACAGCGGTGCTGCTGCGATCATGACGACGACGACCGCCAATGCCTTGAGAAATCGTCCGGGGAGCATAGGTTACGGCAACCCAGCCTGTTGCGCCATCGCACGCACCGGCGCCAATTCGTCATACATCGATCGGAGCGAGATGTCGGCGCGTTTGAACGCATCGAGTGGCTGGACGCCTGCCGCTATCGGCACACCGGCGACTATCGGGTATTCGAAATTTGCCTCGGCGAAAATGCGCTGCCCCTCCGACGACAATAGAAAATTGATGAATGTCTGCGCCGCCTGCACATGCTTCGCGCCGGTGATGATGCCGGCGTTGGTGCTGTTGACGATCAGGCCTGGGCTATCCTGGTCCGGAAATACGATTCCGACTGGTGCACCTTCAGCTTTCGACAGGTAGTAGTAATAGTGGTTCACCCAGCCCAGTTTTAGTTCGCCTGCGCCGACCGCCTTGCGCACTTCCGTGTGTCCACCGAAAAATTTCACGCCGTTGGCGACCAGCCCGCGCACGAATGCGGCCGTCTTTTCTTCGCCGAAAAATTTGCGCATCACGACGAGGTTGGCCATTAGCGCACCGTTTGTGCTGTCAGCGCTGCCGACCTGATTCTTCCACTTTGGATCGGTCAACTCAAACACACTTTGTGGAACTTCCTCGGGTTTGACCAAATCTGTGTTGTACATCAGCACCCGCATCCGCAGCGTAAGTGCCGTCCATGCGCCGTCGGCGGCGCGATATACCGCCGGCACGGACGCAACGACCGGCGACGCATTCGGCTGGAAGGCGCCTTTGCTCGCCAGGTCGGCCATGATCAGCAAATCGGAATTCACCAGCACATCGGCCTGTGGATTGGACGCTTCTTCGAGCAGGCGCGCGGCCAGCTGGCCGTTCGTGCCGCTCAGCAGCGTCACTTCGATTTCCGGATGCGTTTTATGAAAAGCATCGACGACCGGCTTGAACAGTGACTCACTGCGGGAGGTATAGACGACGAGCGTCGACCGCGCGGGTGCGCTTGCGCATGCGGTTGTGGAGAACAGCACGACCGCGGCCGTAGCGAGGGAAAGTGCAATGTGTTTCATAAGCGCGCGAAGGATACGAATTGTGCGTGTCTATGACAATCATGAAGTGATTTTCAGAGTTCAGACGAGGCGTAATGCTAGTGTTAACCACGGTTAATGGGCTGGTCGTCGTCGCTACAATTCTGCTATGCCCGACCTCTTCGACCAGGCCGCTGAATCGTTCGCAAACGAGGAAGCGCCGCTTGCCGCGCGCATGCGGCCGCGCACGCTTGATGAATTCATCGGTCAGGAGGACATCGTCGGCCCGGGCAGGTTGTTGCGCCGCGCCGTCGAAGCCGATCGGTTGTTCTCCTCGGTTCTGTTATGGGGGCCACCGGGCACTGGCAAGACCACGCTGGCGCGCATCATCGCCAATCGCACGCGCAGCCACTTCGAGACGCTCAACGCGGTGATGGCCGGTATTGCGGACATACGGCGCGTCGTCGCTGACGCACGCGAGCGCCGCAAGTTGTATCGCCAGCGCACGATTTTGCTCGTCGACGAAATTCATCGTTTCAACAAAAGCCAGCAGGATGCGCTGCTGCCGCACGTCGAGGACGGCACGCTCACGCTGATCGGCGCCACCACGGAGAATCCATACTTCGAAGTGAACCAGGCGCTGATCTCGCGCTCGCGCCTGTTCCAGCTGCGTCCGCTGAACGAAACGCACGTGGCGGCGCTGATGCGTCGCGCGCTTGCGGACGCCGAGCGCGGCTACGGGCGCCGCAGTGTGCGTGCTGATGACGACGCGCTTGCGCATATCGCGCATATTGCCGGTGGCGACGCGCGCAACGCGCTCAATGCACTCGAGCTGGCCGTCGAATCCACGCCGGTTGATGCGCAGGGCATCGTGCATATCGACCTTGCCGCGGCGCAGGATTCGATTCAAAAGCGCGCGGTGCTCTACGACAAAGAGGGCGACGCGCACTACGACACGATCAGCGCGTTCATCAAGAGCGTGCGGGGCAGCGACCCCGACGCGGCGCTTTATTGGCTGGCGAAGATGCTGTATGCCGGCGAAGACCCGCGCTTCGTGATTCGTCGTCTGTTGATCCTGGCCGGCGAAGATGTCGGCATGGCCGACCCGCAGGGCCTCGTCATTGTTTCGGCTGCGGCGCAAGCATTCGAATGGATGGGCATGCCCGAGGGCATGTATCCGATTGTGACGGCGACGTTGTATCTGGCGACGGCGCCGAAGAGCAATAGCGCCGGCAGCTATTTTCGCGCGCGTGCACAGATCGAACGCGAAGGCGCCGGCGAAGTGCCCGATCATCTGAAGGATGCCAATCGGGATGCGAAAGGTCTTGGCCACGGCGCTGGATATGCGTATCCGCATGACTTCGATGGCCACTGGGCGCCGCAGAATTACCTGCCGAAGGAAATCGCTGGCATGAGTTTTTATGCACCGACGCGTGAGGGCTACGAAGGTGAAGTGCAACAGCGCCTCGAACGCTGGCGAGATGCGCAGCGCCGCGCGCTCGGCGTCGCCGGCCGCGAAGGTCCGCAGCTTACGCAGGCTGAGATCGAGCGGATGAAGCGGGAGCGCTAAGTTCCTGTCCATAAGTTTTGTCCGGCAGATTCGCCTCCCCCGCTTTGCCGGGGAGGCGAATCTGCCGCCAGAACTTTTGGCGACTCACTTAGGGGCGGGGGAAATAATTTTTAAAATTTCCCCTGTCCTATTATTCTGTACCAGTTCCTCCATAGCAGCTTCTCGATTGAGGCATCGTTCCAGCCGCGTTCGATCAGCCGGCGCGTCAGGTTGCGTGCGTGACTGTGGTGCGTCAGCTCTGGCACGAAGTGCAGGCTGCCGAGATTTTGAATCCAGATCTTTTCGTGCACCGGCAGGCTGTCGAAAATGAATTCGAAGAAGTCGAAGCCGAGGCCGATCGCGTCGATTGAGGTGAGTGCGACGATGTGTTCAATGTGATCGATGTAGCGGTCGAGCGTGGCGTGTTCCTTATCCGGTGAGACGAGCACTGCATTCACACCGATCACTCCGCCGCGCGCGGCGACGGCGCGCATCTGGTCATCGCTGCTGTTGCGCTCGATGTCGTGATAGCGCCGTGCATTGGTGTGTGAAATAACGAGCGGCCCGCTCGTGAGCGCGAGCGCATCCTCGATGCCGGCTGGATTCAAATGCGCCAGATCGAGCAGGATTCCGAGCGTTTCGCAGCCGCGGATCACTGCACGGCCGAAGTCGGTCAGCCCTTGCGGTGACGAGCCGTGGGGTGCGATAAGTCCACCTTCGCCGGCCGCGTTGCGTCGCACGTGTGTGAGGCCGAGGCAGCGCAGGCCGAGTGAGTGGAAGATCGGCAGCATGTCGATATCGCCGCACAGCGGTTCGACGCCCTCCATGGTGAGTATGAAGGCGATCTGCCCGCGCGCGCGCGCTGCAGCGATTTCGGCCGCATTCGTGCAGAGCGCGTACCGCGCGTCTGCCTCCACTTCGGCGCGCAGCCGCGCTACTTGTCCGAGCCCGGCGCGTAATGCCTGCTCTGGCAGATATTTGTCTTCGAGATAAATCGCCGCAGCGATTACGCCCATGTCGCCGGCAACGAATTGCTCGTGAAAATCCGCTGTCAGAATGCCGCGCCGATGGCGCTGCTCGTAAAGATACATGGGCAGGTCGAAGTGCATGTCGACGAGCCCGGGCGTGTGCAGGCGGTCGATGCGGGATGTGATTTCGTAAGACATGAGGATTTTAGATTTCGGTAACTACTCAGGCCCAAATCAGTATTTCCCGCGAAACACACTATTCTCTCCCCCGAAGGGGGAGAGAATAGTGTGTTTCGCGTTGGAAAAATGGCTGGCCTGAGTAGTTACAGATTTTAAATTTCAGACTGAAGATGCAAGAATGCAGAGGTGTATTAAATCTGGGGGTGCTCAAAATCTAATTGATGATATCTGCGAAACATGCCATCGCCCGCCTCCAAAGGGGGCGGGCGATGGCATGTTTCGCGGGTTCCAATTGGGCTTTTGCGCACTCCCTTAAATCTGAAATCTGTTCCTTATAATTCTTTTCCCATGGCCAATGATGATTCGAAGCTGGTGCTGGTCGTCGACGACGAACCGCGCATGATTAACTTCATTCGCATGAATCTGGAGCTGGAGCATTTTCGGGTGACCAGTGCGGAGAACGGTTTTGAGGCGGTGCGCAAAGTGCGCGAGATGCTGCCCGATTGTGTGTTGCTCGATGTGATGATGCCGGATATGGACGGCTTCGAGACGTTGAAAATGATTCGCGACGAGAGCACGGTGCCGGTGATTTTGCTCACGGCGCGAGCCGAGGAAGAAGACAAAGTCAAGGGGCTGAATCTCGGTGCGGACGACTATGTCACCAAGCCGTTCAGCCCGCGCGAACTCGTGACGCGCGTTAAGGCGGTCGTGCGGCGTGCTGAGCTGCCGTCGCAGGTCGAGAAGGCGCCGATTCGTGTGGATGACCGCCTGCAGGTTGATTTCAACCGCCGTGAAGTCATCGTCGATGGTGCGCCGGTGAAGCTGCGGCCGACGGAATGGCGCCTGCTGTATCACCTGATGCAGAACGCAGGCTGGGTCGTCCCGCACGAAACATTGCTTTCGAAAGTGTGGGGCTGGGAATATCGTGACGAGACGCAATATTTGCGGCTGTACATCACGTATTTACGGCAGAAGATCGAGAAGGATCTGAATCACCCGCAATATATCCTTACCGAGCGCGGCACCGGTTATCGCTTCGTTGATTACAAAAAACGGTGATGTTATGGTGACAAATATGGCCGCCCATAAAAATTAAAGTCTTTTGAGGCGGCCATATTTTTTTGTATTTTGCAAAAATGCCGATTTAAGCTTAAATAGTTGCGATATTTTTTTGAATGACGCTGTCGTCAGCCGTTTGGATTGGAGAAGGGATCTGAATCTGGCATTGCGCGGAATTCTTATTGTTTCTACAATATGAGCTTGAATGCAGTTATTGAGCTTGAATGCAGTTATTGAGCTTGAATGCAGTTATTGAGCTTGAATGCAGTTATTGAGCTTGAATGCAGTTATTGAGCTTGAATGCAGTTATTGAGCTTGAATGCAGTTAATGAGCTTGAATGCAGTTAATGAGCTTGAATGCAGTTATTGCATAACTTATGATCACCTGGTTTTTATAAGAACGGATGGAAGCCAGTCTTGTGGTCTTGAAATGTGTGTTTGGCAACAGAAAATCTGGTGGAATTGTCAATTGGGCCCTCATTCAGATGGACAGATCCAGGCGAATAGTGAAAAACGCTGATCTGGGCTGAGCGGTAACCAAAATTGAATTCAGTAAGAGAAGAGAGCAAAAATCGTCATGATTAACAGCATGAATCATTTTGAATCCGGGCAGGCTGGGCAGGCTGGTGGGCTTTTGATCGTTGGGCAAAGTGTGTTCAGTGACGAAATCAGCCAGCGTGTTTCGGCGCGCGGTTTTATGGCGGAACGAGCGACCAGCGCACGTGACGCTGTTGCGCGCGTTAGCCAGGGTGATATCTATGTCGTCATGCTGGATCTTGCGTCCAGCCAGGTCACGATGGAGTTGGCTGACACGCTGCAGGGCTTGCCTGGGTGTCCGCCGATCGTCGTCCTGGATTCGGTGCCGACCATTGATCGTGTAGTGGATGCGCTGCGCATCGGCGTAGTGGATTATTTGTGTGTGGCTGACAACGAGGTTGAGGTCATCGATCGCCTGACGGGGCATCTGATGAAGGGGCAGGCGACGCATATGCGGCTGGCGCAGCCGCGTCGCGAGCTGATTGTGCACAAGGATATGAACTCCGCAGTTGGGCTGCCGGGCCTGGAACTGAACGCCGCACGGCGCATGCTGGTGATTGAGGACATGCCAATCCTGCTCTCGTCGATCGAGCTGAGCCTGATCGAAGCATTGATTCAGCGCACGCCGAATCTGGTGTCGTACGAACGTATGGCCAGCATTGCCTTCCCGACGACGCGCGACGTTAATCATGCGCTGCGGCTGCTGCGGCCGCACATTGCGCGCCTGCGCCGCAAATTCGAGAGCGTGCACAACACACGCTGGCGCATTTCAAACTTTCGTGGTCAGGGGTATGTGCTGCAGCGTATCGGCTTGCCGGTCAGTGTCGCTTCCGATATCGTGGCTTCATAAGACTGAAAAGACTGAAAGTTTGGTAACTACTTAGGCCGGTCTATTTTCCATCGTGAAAAACGCTGCTTCTTCTCACTTCCAGCTTACTTCCTGAGAAAGAACAGCGTGTTTTACTGTTTTATCCTGTCCTTTTCGCGAACCTCGCCTCCCGCTACATCGCCATTTCATAAGTGTATTTCCGTAACTACTCAGGCCCAAATCAGTATTACCCGCGAAACACGCAATTCCTTCCCCCGTAGGGGGAAGGAATTGCGTGTTTCGCGTTGGAAAACTAGCTGGCCTGAGTAGTTACGCATTTCTCTGCACCGAAGGTGTGACACAGCCCTGACCCAGACAAAATTGGCCCGCGGTAGATTCGTCAACCCCATCGGCGTTGTTCATGATCAGGGGCAATGATCAGGGGCAATGATCAGGGGCAATGACCAGGAAAAAATAACGCGAATTGGGAGCGAGTTGTGAGGAAGAGATGACCGGGCAGCAAGCTGTATTGGTTACGAAAATTCATGCCAGCGCCATCTGCAAGTCGTCTCCGTAGCGCAGTACACGCACAACGGCTCCGGCGTCGGCGAGTGCGGCGATCACGGTGGAATGGTTGTTCGTGTCCGCGTCCGGCGGTGTGAATCCGGCCGGGTCGATGGCGATCGCCACTACATGCACGCCACCGTGCACAAGCTCTTGCGCAGCCTCTGCCCATGTGTGCTGTGTCGATGGTGAGATCAGCACAAGCGTGGTTCCGCGTGGCAGTGATGCGCATTCGGTGGCCAGCACGTATGCGAAGGACAGTGCGCCGTTGGCTTCGATTGCCGCGAGCGTCTCCATGATGTGTTCGCGCTGGCGCTCGCCGCGGTCGGCGGCGATGATTTCGCGCCGGCTGCCAACGGCGATCAGCCCGGTGCTGCGGCCTTGTTCGAGGAAGAAGCGTGCGCATGAGGCCGCCGCTGAGACTGCGTATTCCTCGCTGCTGCGCGGCAACACCAAGCCGTCGTCGTTTTCTCCGTTTTCGATGCAGGCTGTGTGCGCGGCGTATTCCAAATCGAGCACGATCTGCACGTCGGCAGTCGGGTCGAGTTCGAATTCTTTCACCATCAGGCGCTGGCGTCGGGCGCTGCTGGGCCAGTGGATGCGTCGAATGCCGTCGCCGGGTGCGTATTCGCGCACTCCGGATGCGCTGGCGGTCACTGTCTGCGTGCGACGGCGCAGTGCTTCGCCATCTGGCAGCGCGCTGATCGGAAATGGAAAGGAGCGCAGCAAAGCTGTGTACGGATACACCAGCAGCGTGTTGATGATCGGCACGCTGCGGTGCACCTGGAACACACCAAGCGGATCGCCTGAGCGCACATCCACCGGCCCAAGCTGGTAGCGGCCGCGCCGCGTCAGCAGCGTGCGCACGTGCCAGCCGCGCCAGTTCCTGCGACCGATGCTGTTTACTACGCGGCTGGCGTGGTGGCTGGGCAATGTTGAATGGTCGCGCACTTCGACCCACAGGCGTGGGAGAGCGCTTAGGTTCGCCAGCCGAAATTCTTCGTCGAAGACGTCGCCGACCGTCGCTGTGCGCATGAAGCTGCGGCGGCTGATGCGCAGCCAGTGAATGCTGCTCCACGACCACAGCGCGGCGATGGACAGTAGCGCGGCGATGGCGCCGGCGACGCCCCACCACAGCGCGCGCCCGCTGCCCACCGCACCGGTGGTCACTGCGGCCAGCAGCAGCAGGAGCATGCGGTAGCGGTTCATCGTCAGCGCACGCGCGTGCCCGGCACCGGCGTGTCGGCCAGCAGCGCAGTGAGAATGGTGGTCGCCTTCACGCCTTTGATGCGTGCCGAAGGCGCGAGGATGATGCGATGGCCGAGCGTCGCCGGCACAAGTTCCTTGACGTCGTCGGGCAGCACGTAATCGCGGCCGTGTAGTGCTGCGCGCGCCTGCGCAGTGCGATACAGCGTCAGCGCGCCGCGCGGGCTGGCGCCGAGGTAGACGTCCGGATGCTCGCGCGTGGCGTCGACCAGCGCGACGATGTATTCTTTGACGAGCGGATCGGCATGGATGGCCTTGATCTGCTCATGCACTTGCATGAGCTCTTCAGCGTCGGTCACCTGTGTGAGTGAGTCGATCGGATGCGCGAACTGCTGCGCGTCGAGGATCGCTACCTGCTGCGCCCGCGACGGATAGCCGATTGACACGCGCATGAGGAAGCGGTCGAGCTGTGCCTCGGGCAGCGGAAAGGTGCCCTCATACTCGATCGGGTTCTGCGTCGCCAGGACGAGAAATGGCTGGCCGAGCGCATGCGTGACGCCGTCGACCGTCACCTGGCGCTCTTCCATCGCTTCGAGCAGCGCCGACTGTGTTTTGGGTGTGGCGCGGTTGATTTCGTCGGCCAGCACCACCTGAGCCATAATCGGCCCGGGGCGAAATTCGAAGTCGCCCGTCTTCTGATTCCAGATCGATGTGCCGGTGATGTCGGATGGCAGCATGTCCGGCGTGAACTGGATGCGCTTGAAGACGCCGCCGATTGAGCGCGCGAGCGCCTTCGCCAGCATGGTTTTGCCGACGCCGGGCACGTCTTCGATCAGCAGGTGACCCTGACACAGCAGGCAGATGGTGGTCAGTTCGACTGTGTCACGCTTGCCGACAATTACCTTTTCGACGTTGGTGATCAGGCGTTCGGCCAGGTCGCGAATCATTGCGAATTTCAAATTTTATAACTACTCAGGCTGCTGTATTTTCCATCGCGAAACGCACGATTCCTCCTCCCGAAGGGAGCAGGAATCGTGCGTTTCGCGGGACATATCGACGTAGGCCTGAGTAGTTACCTTTTCTTTAATCGGAAATTATTTAGAGCAGTTCTTTCACGACGGCAATTGCGGCGTCGTAATCAGGATGCTGGCCGAAGATTGGCACGTACTCAGCATAGCGCACTACATCATCGCGATCGATGACGAAGACACTGCGTTGGTCGAGCCGCAGTTCGGGGATATGTACGCCGACGGCGTTGCCGAAGGCCATCGCCATGTGATCAGACAGCACGGTGATGTTCTTCACTTCGGAATCGTTCGCCCAGCGGCGCTGTGTGAATGGCGGATCGGCGCTGACGGTGATGATCTTCACGGCATCCCCGAGTTTGATGGCTTCTTCGTTGAAGCGCTTCGTCTGCGCATCGCACACGCCGGTGTCGAGCGAGGGGACGACGCTGATCAGGCGTACGATGCCCTGCATGGCGCCGAGGTCGACGGCACTGAAATCGTTGGCATGGAGCACGGATCCGGGAAATTTGTCCCCGACCTTGAGCTGGTTGCCGATGATGGCGAGCGGCTTGCCTTTGAATTCGATGGTTCGTGTGCTCATGGGGTTAAGTCTAGCCGAGAGAATTTTTTGTTAGTTAAGGCTTTCCCCGTAGCTGCGCAACTGCACGCACGAATTCGCCGATGGAGGGTGAGCGCGCACGCAGTTCCTGCACCGCTGGGCCGACGGTGTCTTTGCCAGCGGCGGGTGCGCCGCCGGGTTCGGCGTTGTAGGCGCCATAAAACGCGAAATACGCCTGGTTCAGCTTGCGCAGCTCGTAGCCGGCGGTGACGAAGACGGCGCGGCGCTGTTCCATGTAGCGCTCAGCGTCGACGATGTGACCGGCGGCCAGCAGCTCGTCGACGTGCATGCGCGTAAGCCGCATCTCGGTGTTGAAGTTGAAACGCTGCGTCGGATGTGTGACGGCGTCGGATGTGAGCGCAGCGGTGAGGCGCGCGCGCCCGGCTTCGTCTGGAGTGTCCGGAGTGTCCGGATAAAAATGCTGCATCATGCGCGCGCCAAGTTCGTGCTGCACGATGGTGGCCGCGGTTTCGTTGATGATGCGCGCCGTCGGGTCGCGGTCGTAGGACAGTCCGACCCAGCTGAAGAACAGGTAGTTGTGCGTCCATTCGTGCAGCGCGGTTTCGACGATGAAGCGTAGGGACGACGTCTCCGGCAGCATGGTTGGGTAGGTGCCGTAGCCGCCGATGGGCGTTACCAGCGAAGAGACGTCGAAGCGGGAATCGACGCTGCGCTCGATGCGATCCATGTCGTCGACGGCCAGGCCAACGGTGAGCTCGCGCTGGTCGATGCGGTCGATGCGGTCGCGACGGGAGATGATGAGGATAAAGGGCAGCTGCGTGAGGCGGAAGCGCAGCGGTGGCATGGGCTGGCCGAGCAGGCCAAAGTCTTCCTCGCGCAGGATGGTTTCGGCCTGCGCCTGGAGGATGGCTTCAACGATCGGGCGATCGGCGTCGATGCTGCTGCGCAGGGCATCGCGTTCGCTGCGCAGTGCGGCGGTGGCGGCGGCGGGGTCGCGCTCGGTCGGGTCGGTGTAGCGCATGCGAATCTGCGCTTCAAGCTGCTGCACGTGCGCGATGCGGCGCATCAGATCGCGCACGCGGTGCAGCTGTTCAGCCTCGCTCAAGGCGCGATGCGGTGCTGAAAATTCATAGGCAAGTTTGTCGAATGCGGCGCGCGCGACCCAGCTGGCCAGGTCGAAGCGCGCGTTTCCCAGCATGCCGTCGAGTACGCCGGCGCGTTCGGTGCGAGCTGGCGTTTCGTAGCTTAACAGCGTCATCAGCAGTAGTACGAATGCTGCGCGCTTTGTGTATTGCCATAGCGTCTTCATCATGCACGCCCTCCGTCTGCTGCAATCAGCCAAGTTATCCACAGGTTGTCCACGGCTAAATCTGTGGACAACCCCGGATTTTCTGTGGATAACTCATTTCCGGCCTGTGGATAAACCGATTGAGATGGGGATAACTCGTAGATATTCACATGGGCAGCACCGGGTAGCATTGGCGCGCCAGACTTCGGCAAGGAGTTGATTGATTGAATATTTTTCGTACCGTCTTTGATTCGCCCATCGGACGTCTTTTGCTCGAAGGCACGTGCGATGCGGTTACGGGTCTGCATTTCGTCGATTCTTTCACAGAGATTGAAATAGAAATTGAGAGAGAGATAAAGCGTGACGAAGTGTCTGGCGAATCGTGTGCGTTGATCGATGCTGCACACGCACAGCTGGCCGAGTATTTTGAAGGTCGGCGCACAGTCTTCGACGTGCCGTATTCACTCGACAGATGCGGCGAATTTCAACGCCGTGTGTTGGCTGAGGTCGCGGCGATTCCGTTCGGCCGGGTCACCAGCTACGGCGCAATCGCGCAGATTATCGGGCGGCCGGCGGCGTCGCGCGCGGTGGGCCAGGCCAACGGGCGCAACCCGATCAGCCTGTTTGTTCCATGTCATCGCGTGATCGGCTCGAACGGAAAGCTGACCGGCTATGGCGGTGGGCTGCCGGCCAAACAGTGGCTGCTGAAGCACGAAGGAGTGCTCGCACTATGAGCGCACCCCCGATTCATGTTGCGATCGATGGTCGCCTGATGTTTTATCGGCGCGCCGGCATCGCCAACTACACGCGTCGCCTGGTGCAGGCGCTTGCCGCGCTGCGCGACGAGCCGCTGCGCCTGAGCGTGCTGCTTGATCGCCGCGACCATGACACGGCCTGGCTGCCGGCCGAAGTGCGTGTTGTGCGCATTGTCACGCCGGCACATCATCCGGCCGAGGCGTGGACGCTGCCGCTCGAACTGGCGGTGCGCGACGCGTTCGAGCGCATCGATGTGCTGCATTCACCCGACTACATCACTTGTCGTGGCCGCTTTCGCAAAGTGGTCACGATTCACGATTTGTATTTTCTCGATCATCCGGAAGTGCTGACACCAGCGTCTGCACATTATTACGGCCGCGTCGCACAGAGTGCACAGCGCGCGGATCGCGTCATCGCCGTCTCTGCATATACGTGCGCTGATGTCGCACGGCTGTTGCCGGCTGTGTTGCCGCGCACGCATGTGGTGCTCGAAGCGGCTGATGAACCGACGACTGCTGCGTCGGTCGAAGCTTTGCCGCCGTACGCACTTTTCGTCGGCACCTTTGAGCCGCGCAAAAATCTGGCCACGCTGTTGAATGCGCTGGCGCGCACAGCCGACGATGTGCGCCTGGTGATTGTCGGCGAGGCGGGCTGGGTGGAGAGTGAGCCGGCAGCACTGGCGCGCGCACTTGGCCTGCAGGAGCGCGTGCACTTCGTCGGCCGCGTCGATGACGCCGAACTGGATCGGCTGTATCGCGGTGCGCGCATGCTGCTGCACCCGGCGCTGTCGGAGGGCTTCGGCCTGATTGTGCTTGAAGCGATGCAGCGCGGCGTGCCGGTGATCTGCAGCGACAGCGGTGCGCTGCCGGAGGTCGTCGCTGATGCCGCGCTGCTGCATGCGCCGCGCGATGCGGAAGCACTGGCTGCGCACATCATGGTGCTGTGGAAAGACGCGGCTGCGCGCGCAGCGCTGGGTGAGCGTGGGCGAGCCCGGGCGGCGGAATTCAGCTGGCGGCGCGCCGCGCACGAGACGTGTATGGTGTATCGTCTGTCTCAACATTCGTGAAGCTTCTTTTTCTCACGCCACAATTGCCGCACCCACCGCGCCAGGGCACCGCTCTGCGCAATTGGGGGTTGATCTCACATCTCGCCTCGCGCGGGCATGAAATCAGCCTGCTCAGTTTTGATGAGGACGATGTCGCGACGACGCCCGAGCTTGCACGTGCGTGCGTTCGCATCGTGCGCGTGCGCGTGCCGCCGCGCAGTGGTCGCGATCGACTGCGCACGCTGCTGACGTCGCCGCTGCCCGACATGGCGTGGCGCCTGTGGGCGGAAGAATTTCGCGCGGCGCTGACCGGCATGCTGCGCGAGGCACAGCCGGACGTGCTGCAGATTGAGGGCATCGAGCTGGCGCGCTACGCGCTTGAATCCGGCGCTGCGCTGCCGCGCATCGTGTTTGACGATCACAACTGCGAGCATCTGCTGCAGCGGCGTGCGTTTCTCAGCGACCTGCGCCGGCCGTTGCGCTGGCACGGTGCAGCGTATTCATTCGTGCAGCAGCGCCGCCTGCGCACGTTCGAGCGCCATATTCTGCAGCGCGCCGACGACACACTGTGCGTCTCTCAGCAGGACCAGCGCCTGCTGCGTGCGCTGGCGCCGCGCGCGCGCGTGCACGTCGTCTGCAACGGCATCGACCTCGCCGAGTACACGGTCTGTGATGCAGATGCTGTGCCAACTCTCGTCTTCACAGGCAAGATGGATTTTCGGCCGAACATTGACGCAGTGCTATGGTTTGTGCGTGAGGTGCTGCCAGAAGTGGCGCGTGCAGTGCCGGACGTGCGGCTGCTGCTGGTTGGCCAGAAGCCGGGCGCGCGGCTGGATGTGCTGCGCAGCGATCCGCGCATTACGATCACGGGCGCTGTGCCGCAGGTGCAGCCGTACATCGCGCAGGCGTCTGTGTATGTTGCGCCGCTGCTGGCCGGCGGAGGTACGCGCTTCAAGCTGCTCGAGGCGATGGCGATGGGCAAGGCTGTGGTCAGCACATGCCTTGGTGCAGAAGGCTTCGAGGTTGAGTCTGGTCGCGAGATGGTGCTGGCCGATGCGCCGCGCGATTTTGCGCAGGCGGTGATTGCGCTGTTGCGCGATCCGGTGCAGCGCTGTGCGCTCGGTGTGCGGGCGCGGGAGTTTGTCGCGCGCAGCTACGACTGGAGCGCGATTGTGCCGAAACTTGAGGAGGTCTATGCCGCGCATCATTGATCTGCCTGAGATCGTTGCTATGCTCGATGCGGAGGCTGTGGCGTGCGTCGAGCGCCTGTTTCACATCGAGCGTGTTGCAGGGCGCTGTGTGATTCCGTCGACGATGCGGGAATGGACGCGGCGGCAGCTCGGTGACATTGCGTCGGTAGAGGCGCAGACCATCGTGCGCGTGATGAACCGCGTGACGTGGGACGGCGCGCTCTACAACCCGCTGCGCAATCGACGGCCGCTGCGGCACGTTGCAGCGACGGCGCCCGACGATGAGCTCGATCTTTTTGCGCAGCCGCTACAGATGACGGCCGAGGATGTGTTCGGCCGCGTGCGCGGTGAGCATTGCGTGACGGCGGGAAATCCGGCGCGCTGGGATGGCCAGTGTGCGGTACTAATTTTTGATGAGCCTGATCCGCTGCGTTTTGATGCGGCGCGCATGCGCGATTATTTTCGGACGGCGCTGGCATGGGCGCGTGCAGCGCACGAGCAGGACGAACAGGCACGCTACTTTATTTGGATGTGGAATGGCGGCGCGCGCGGTGGTGCGTCAATTCGTCATGCGCATGCGCAGCTGGCGCTCGGCCGCGGCATGCACTATGCGCGCTTCGAAGCGCTCCGTCGTGCGGCGCTCGAGTACCGTATACAGCACGGCGCGAATTTTTTCGACGACATGTGTGTGGTGCACGCCGACCTCGGTCTTGATTTTGCCGCGGGTGCACTGCGCGGCTTCGTGCATGTGGCGGCGATGCGACCGAAGGACACGTGGATCATCGGTGAATCGACTGTACCTGATGACGTGCTGGCTGACGCATTCGCTGAGACGCTGCGTGCACTGATCGACCGCACTGGCACCGCCTCGTTCGACGCCGTCGTATGCGCGCCGCCGCTGTTTGCTGGCGCGTCGGAGGACTGGAGTGGCTTCCCATGTTTTGCTCGCATTGTCGATCGCGGTGCACCGAGCATGGTTTCGTCCGATATCGGCGCGCTTGATTTATTCGCGCACAATTCGATCGGCGCTGATCCGTTTGAGATTTGTGAGTTGTTGAGATTGCGGTGAAAGATCTGCAGCCTGTGGGTTTGTGGGTCAGGGAATTAATTGAACTTTACTGTGAGCACAGATCTGCTTCGATTCCTCGATGGTGCGTTCTTCACCTTTCACGGCTTCGTGGTGCTGGTGAACGTGTTCGGCTGGATCCCGGCGCGCATGCGGCGGTTGCATAGAGCCGTGATGGCAGCGACGGCGTTCTCATGGTTTGTGCTCGGGCCGCTGCTCGGCTACGGTGTCGGCTATTGTTTTTGCACAGACTGGCACTGGCGTATTCGGCGCGCGCTCGGTTACGATGATTCCGGAAATTATGTGCAGTTGTTGTTCGGCGCATTTGGTTTGCATTTCACCCAGAGTGTGTCTTCGCTGCTTGCATATGGTGCGTTTGCATTTGCAGTGATTGCGTCGACGATATTGCAGTTGTGCACATGGCTGGAAAAGAAATAGCGAGCGGGAAAGTGCACAGCTACCCAATTGGAGGATGGATTTTGATGACGAATTTGGCTACGCTCGTCGCCATATGCTTTACGACGACTACGCTACTCAGCAGGCGCGCCGGCAAAAGGCGCTGCGCAGTTTTCCGCGCGGGAAACCTTTGAACTTTCGGCCGTTTGAGGCCCAGCTGGCATCGTTTGAAGTGCGAGCATCTCGCGTGGCGCGCTTGGTGCGTGGTGCAGATATTCCGCGTCTGCGTGAATTATTGCGAAGCGGTGCGCTGCTTTCGGTTGATTTGACGCTGCATTATTTGCGCCGTATTCGTCGTACGGAAAATCTGAACGCGGTGATGCAGCTCGCTCCTGATGCGCTTGCGCAAGCGCGTGCGGCCGATCGCGTGCGCACGGCAGGTGCGAACGCTGGTGCGCTGCATGGCATTCCTGTGTTGATCAAAGACAACATCGGCACTGGTGATCAGATGCATACGACAGCTGGCGCGGCGGTGTTACAGCGCGCGCATTGCGATCGTGATGCGATGCTGGTGCGGCGCCTGCGGGAGAGTGGTGCGGTGCTGCTCGGAAAAACGAATCTGAGCGAGTGGGCCAATTTCTTTGCCGACGAACCAGCACCCAATGGCTTCTCTGCCAACGGTGGACAGACGCGCAATCCATACGGTGTGCATGATGTAGGCGGCAGCAGCTCCGGCTCGGGCTCAGCCGTTGCGGCCGGCCTGTGCGCCGCCGCCGTCGGCACCGAGACGCACGGCAGCATTGTGAACCCGAGCCTGTGCAATGCCCTGTATGGGATGAAGCCCAGCCTCGGTCTCATCAGCCGTGATCGCGTGATTCCGATCACCGATGCGACGGACACTGCCGGCCCGATGGCGCGCACTGCAACAGACATGGCTGTGCTGATGGATGCGCTGATCGGCTTCGACCCGAATGATCCTGCGTGCGTCGATCTTGCTGCGGATCCACAAGGACCTGCGCTTTTTGCTGGCGGCGTTTCAGCTGCGTTACAGCAGGACGGCCTGCGCGATCAGCGTATCGGCTTGTTGGACAGCCGCGGCACTGGCGCGATTTATCGCGGCGCATTCACGCAGATGCGACGCATGTTGAAACGCGCCGGCGCGGTGCTCGTCCCGCTGAAGATGCCGAAATTCGACCCACCTTTTTTTGACATCATGTCGCATGGCTATGTGCACGGTGTGGCGGAATATTTATCGAACACGAATGCGCCGGTGCGCAGTCTGGGGCAGGTGGCTGAATACAACCGCCGCGATCTTGCACGTCGCGCACCGAATGGAATGGGCACGCTCGAGAGCGCACTGACCAACAACACGTGGACGCGTGACGAGTACGACGTACGTGTGCGCGAATGGCGCGCAGCCGCACGCGCTTCGATCGATGAAGCACTGCATTCACAGAACCTCGATCTGATTGCCACGTTCAATCCGTTTGGCTTCGATGAGCGTTTCGTGCTCGCTGGTGCACCACTGCTTGCGCTGCCTGCAGGCTTTCTGCCCAATGGCCGCCCGTATGGCTTCATTCTCGCTGGCCGCTGGTTGGATGATGCCGCGCTTGTGGCTGTGGCGGGAGCGTGGGAAAGAAGTAGATAGTCAGAGTAAACGTTAACTACTCAGGCCAGCCATTTTTCCAACGCGAAACACACGATTCTCTCCCCCGAAGGGGGAGAGAATCGTGTGTTTCGCGGGAAATACTGATTTGGGCCTGAGTAGTTACGAGTAAACGTGTAAACGTGTGTCACTCGTCGCTATCCCTTACACTTCCCGCATGTTCACGCGCATCGCGTTCGTCGGTTGTGTTGTGGCGCTGAGCGCCTGCACAATCGCTCCGCCGCCCGTCGCATCGAAGCTGGTTCCGAAGCTGGTGCCGAATATGGCAGCGACGGCGACGCGTGCGCCGACGGCCGTGCCTACGCCGACCGCAACGATGCCACCGCCGACGGCGACGCCGAATTCGCAGGTGTTGCACGCGCGGGCTGAGCAGGCGCGGCACAATGGTGATACCGCGACCGCAGCGCGCGAATATGGAGCGGCGTCGCTGCAGCTTGATGGCGACGCAGGGCGTGAAGCGCGTTTCGAACTGGCGCGCGCGCAGTATGAAGCTGGTGCATTGCCGCAGGCGGCTTTTGGCCTGACGACGCTGATCAGCGAGACGGCCGCGGTGAGCCCGACGCATACGTCGCTCGGCGTTTACTACGCGCTGCTTGGGCGTGCAATGGAAGCGGCGGGAAATCCGCCGGCGGCGGCGCTCGGCTATGCAGCGGCGATTTCGGCCGGCAGCGTGATTTCACCGTACTTGTATTTGTGGCTGGGGAACTATCAGCTGGCATTGAATCAGCCGATCAGTGCTGCGATGTCCTATCGTGCATCGGTTGATGCTGCGCCGAGTGCGGCCACCGAATTTGCGCGGCGCGAAAATCTGGCGCAGGCGCTGTTGCAGGCGAAGCAGCCCGCCGCGGCCGCCGCCGAGTATGACGTGATTCTGACGCGCGCACGTAATGCCGGTTATCGAGCACAGATTTTATGGGACGCAGCGCAGGCGTTGCAGTCGGCGGGTGATTTGCTCACGGCGCGCAGTCGCATGTACAAGATTCTCGTCGAACATGAACGCACGTCGCAGGCGCTGCTTGCGATGCAGGTGCTGCTCGCAGATGGACAGCCGGTCGATGAGCTGCAGCGTGGACGCGTGTACTTTTTCAATGGCGATTACGCCTCGGCGCGCGATGCGTTTCGGCGTGCGATCGCGCTTGGCGATGGTCGTGCCGATGAAGTGCGCATGTGGGCGGCGCGCAATTACGTTGCGCTCGGGTTGCCAGCCGATGCGCTGCGCAACCTTGATCAGGTGCTGGCTGATAACCTGATCAGCAGCACCGTCGGCGCATCGGCGGCGGCGTTTGTGGTCGAGCTGCAGGTGAACAGCGACGCCGCGGCGGCGCGCGCGCTGGCAGAACGATTGACGCTGGCGGGCGCATCTGCGGACGATCTGCGGCGTACGGCAGCGGCGCTGGCAGGTGCGGGGTTCACCGATGACGCGCTGCGCATCTACGGCGTGGCGCAGGACGATGGTGCTGCTGTAGCGTTGCTGCTGCAGGCGAAGCGCCCGGCCGAAGCGGAGCCGCTGCTCGAACGTGCGCTGCGCAGTGCGTCCGTCGAAGATGCGCCGCGCCTGCGGCTGACGCTGAGCCGCGTGCAAATCGCGGCCGGGCGCGTCGTCAGCGGGGAGAACGGGCTGCGTGCGCTGGCAGTCGAATTCGCCGACAGCTACGAAGGTGTGCGCGCCAGCCGCATCGTTAGCCCGAGCGGGAGCAGTGCGGCGTTTGTTTTGCCCGATGCCGACGCCGGTCGTGAGGAAGCTGAAGTGTGGTTGCGTGCGTGGCTCGGCCTCGACGTGCAGGCGCGGCCTGGTGAACTGCCGGCGGCGCTGACGAGCGACGTGCGCTTCATCCGCGGCAGCGAATTGCTGCGGCTTGGTTTCGAACCGGAGGCGCTCGACGAATACGCGGCACTGCTCGATGCGCACGGAGACAATCCGCGCATGCTGTATGCACTGGCGCTGCACTTTCGTGATGTGCGTTTGTATCGTCTGTCGATTCGGGCCGCTGATGCGTTGATGCGACTTTCGCCCGTGCGCACGCCGTCGCAGCTGCCGAAATTTCTGGCGCGCTTGTTGTATCCGGTGTACTTCGCTGATCTGGTTACGGATGCGGCTCGTGAGTTTGATTTGCCGCCCGCGCTGATTTTCTCGGTGATGCGCCAGGAGAGTTTGTTCGAGCCGTTCGCTGCGTCGAGCGCGGCCGCGTCTGGCCTGATGCAGATCATGTCGGCGACGGGCGTGGAAATTCAGCAGCAGCTGAACTGGCCGCTGGAATATTCACAGCGCGATCTGGCGCGGCCGTTCGTGAGCGTGCGCTTCGGTGCGTATTACTTGTCGAAGCAGATGCGCTTATTTGATGGCGTGGTGCACATTGTGCTTGCCGCATATAACGGCGGGCCGGGCAATGCGCTGCGCTGGCGCGAACGCGGTGGTGATGGGCCGGACGAATTTCTGGACGCTGTCACATACGAAGAGACGCAGCGCTACATCACGTCGATCACGGTGAACCAGGCGCAGTACGCGCGTTTGTACGCGAAGTGACGCGGGCCTTGTGTGTGAAAAAAAATTACAACCTTTCCCTAACGATGAATGTGCCTCAGGCAAAGCGTTCAGGATGAGGGTCTTTATACTTTTGTGCACATGGCACTTCACGACCGATTTCCCTTTGCTCGTTTCGATGTGCGGCTGCGTCAGCGCGCGTTCGTAGGTGCATTTGTAGCCAGCGTTGCTGTGAGCGCAGTGCTGGCATCCGTGGGTGCGCCGCTGACGATGGCGGCGGTGCCCGGCGGCATCGTCGATTTTGAATTTGCAGGTAATGCGACGCAGTCCATGCGCATCATGGCGGCGTGGGGCGCAGCGGGCGTTGCGGCGGCGCAGCTGCAGACGTGGCTTGACTACGCATATATCGCCACGTACGGGCCGAGCCTTGCGCTGGCGGTCGGGCTGACGATTGGTGTGTGGGCACGGCGGGGCGTGTGGTTCGGCCGTGCGGGTGTGGCATTGAGCTGGGGTGCGCTGGCGGCGTCGGCGTTCGACGCAATCGAAAATGTTTTGCTGCTGATGCAGCTCAGCGGTGGCGCATCCGAGGCGGCGGCGCTCACGGCGAAAATTGCAGCTGGTGCGAAGTTCGTGCTGATCATTGCCACGGCGGTGTATGCGCTGTTTGGCGCAGCGCTGTGGTCGACTGATCGGCTGATCGCGGTGGTGCGGCGCGCCTTTGTGGGGGGCGAATAACGGAGCGCATATGCCACCGCAATTGGTCTCTTTCGGTTTGTTTCAGGTGAACCTTTACACGCTGCTGATTGGTGTGGCGGGTGTGGCTGGCGTTGTATATGCGCGGCACTGCGCGGGTGCGACGTGGTCGCAGGCGTTGAATCTGCACGTGGTTGCTGCTGCGGCGGCACTGATCGCCGGGCGGATCGGCTACGTGTTCACGAACGCTGGCTACTTTATGGAGCATGCGCGCGCTGCGTTGGATTTTGCAAACGCACCGGGGCTGCAGGCGCAGGCGGCGCTGCTGGGCGCGGTGGTAGTGGGCCTGCTGCTGCGTATGCCGCGCGCTGCCATCGTGACGATCTGCCTCGTTGGGATCGGTGCGAGCATCGGTTGTGTGCCGAATGGCTGCGGCTACGGCCGCGAGGTTTTCTGGACGGGCAACCCGCTGTTGTGGCTGCTGCGCGTCGACTGGCCGGATGTGATGCTGGTGCGCAACCCGCGCTTGCCGACGCAGCTATTCACCGTGGCGTGGCTGATGGTGTGTCTGATCGCGGCGCTGCGGCTGCGGCGACCGGTGTGGGCGATTGTGATGATCGCAGCGGGCGATTGGCTGATTGGATTTCTGCGCGCGGGGTAATGTCTGACGCCGTAACTACTCAGGCCCAAATCAGTATTTCCCGCGAAACACACTATTCTCTCCCCCGAAGGGGGAGAGAATAGTGTGTTTCGCGTTGGAAAAATGGCTGGCCTGAGTAGTTACCTGACGCCTGCATCCTCTGCCTGTTATCACGCTATGAGTGCGGCTGAAGAATTGGAGTGACGTGCGTGTTTTCCATCACGAGCGCGTCTTCGTGATTGTCGGTGTAGTAGCGCGGCCGGCGGCCGATTACTTGGAAGCCGAATTTTCGATATAGATTCTGCGCGACGAAATTGCTGACGCGTACTTCAAGCAGCATGCGCGTGCAGTTTGCGGCCCGTGCTTTTTCCATGCAGGTGCGCATGAGCGCGTCGCCGATATGAAGGCCGCGTGCATCGGGCCGCACGGCGATGGCGGCGATGTGCGCTTCTTCGAAGATGATCCACATGCAGACGATGCCGAGCACGGCGCCGTGCGGCGCCGTGCGGCCGAGGAGCCGCTGCCAGAAGGGGAGCGGTGGTGGCGCTGCGCGCGCCACCCAGCACTGCGCGTTCGCGTTGGTCTCGATCTCATGGCGCCAGGATGCTGCAGGCCACGGCTTCGGGAAAGATGCCGCGTCGATGGCCAGGACTTCATGTATGTCGCTGAGCGTCATGCGCTCAACGACAAAGCCGGCTGTGGTTGATTTTTTTCGCTGCTGTTCATTCATTTGCGCATACGCTTACGTTTACGCTGTCAGCCATGCTGCCAGTCACACCGCTTCCGCCGGATACAGCGCACTGAGCGTGAAGACGTCGTCCACATCGTTTTTTTGCCAGCGCGTCCAGGCAATTTCGGCGAGATAACCGGCGCGCCGCAGATTGAGTGGTGCTGGTGCGACGTGGGCGTTGACGTTCGTGGCCAGCAGATCGATCAGCTCACCACGCAGGTCGCCGCACACCCATGTCGGTTCGTAGATATCGTCGCGCAGTTCCTGCCAGGTGCGAATGTGCCATTCACCCGAGAGCATGCGCGCACCCATTGGATCGAATGGGCAGGCGGCGACGCGGCCGCGGCCGACTTCGACGGCGGCGAGCACTGGCTGTTTCAGCGGTGGCTGTGCGTAGGCGATGACGTCGAACGCGTTCACGCCGATGAGTGGAATGTCGAGCGCGACGGCGATGCCCTTGGCGATGGCGAGCCCGCAGCGCACGCCGGTGTACGAGCCTGGGCCGATAGCGACGCCGATGGCGCCGAGTGCATCAGCTTCCACGCGGCTGCTGCGCAGCATGCTTTGAATCTGATCGGCGACGAGCGCAGTCTCCTGGCGCTCGCATTCCCAGGTGATTTCCGCGCGCAGTGTTTGTGCATCACGCAGCGCGATGCTGGCGCGGCGTGTACATGTATCGATGGCGAGCAGTAGTTTCGACATGGGTCAAACTCCGAAGGCGGCTTTGCGAAACGCGATGAGCACCTTCCACGCTTGGTCGTTCTTTGCGCTGAACATGAATTGCCGTTTGGTTTCGCTGATCGAGCGAATGCGAATGTGCAGCGCGTTCGGTGGCAGAAGCGCCTCGGCGCGCTCGGGCCACTCGATGAGAACGATGACTTCCTCTTCCTCGAGCAGATCACGCAGGCCGATGCTGGCCAGATCAGAAGCGGATTCGATGCGCTGCAGGTCGACGTGATAAAGCACGGCGCTGTCCTGTGGGCGGCTGTGTTTTTGAATGAGCGTGAAGCTCGGGCTGCGCAGCGGCTGCGACGTGCCCCAGCCTTCACCGAGCCCGCGCGCAAACGCGGTTTTGCCTGCGCCCATTTCGCCCTGCAGTGCGACGACGCAGTGCGATGGCAGCATCGAGCCCAGGCGCGCACCGAGCCGCAGCGTCTGTTCCTCACTGTTGCTGGTGGCCTCAAAACTGTGCCGGTCGAGCAGTGCCATATGGGTGCGGGAATTATAGGAGAGGGAAAGAAATTGAGAGTCAGAGTAGAGAGTGTGGACTCACTCTTTACGTAACTACTCAGGCCCAAATCAGTATTTCCCACGAAACACACTACTCTCTCCCCCTTCGGGGGAGAGAGTAGTGTGTTTCGCGTTGGAAAAATAGCTGGCCTGAGTAGTTACCTTTTTACTCAATTCCCACTTCCCCCAGTACCACTGCATCGCCCCCCTGGGCCGTGTGCAGGCGTGTGCCGGACTGTGGGTCGTACATGCCGATGCGGATGTGATATCGGCCGGGCGGCAGGTCGGCGGGAGCGACGAGGGCGTAGGAATCGCGCTTGGTGGCGTCGGGGTGCCAGTGCGAAGTGGGCATGAGCGCGCTGAGCGTGAGTTTGTCCTGTTGAAAGACGATGGTGCCGTCGGCGTTCAGCACGTGTACGAAGACTTTGTAATCGCGTGCGGGCGTGATTTGTGTGCGCCATTCGAGCACGGCGTAGAGCCAGTCGCCGGTGTGTGCGTGCGGGCTGAACCAGCTGCGCTGCAATGTGAAGCGGTCGCCGTTGTCGGCGATGAACTCGGCGTCGTTCGGGCGCAGCGGCAGTGCAGTGAGTGGCGCATGTTCGATCTGATACAGCGGCAGGCGAATTTGTCCGAAGTTGTATTCACCGATCTGGTACCCGTTGGCGCGCAGTGTGGTTTCGAGAAAGCGCTGCGGATCGACGACGTCGTCCTGCCAGAGGAAGAGGCGCACGCGCTTCGGCGCATGTGCGTTGAGTGCTGCGTTGAGTGCATTGAGCACGGCGGCGTCGTTGTCGAGTATGCCGTGCAGGCCGGGGGGCAGGGCGAGCACGTGCGCGCGTGTGTCGCTGGTGAAATAGTAATCGGCGGCGAAGTTGTCGCGCGACATGACGATCACGTCACCGGGTTCGAGCGCTTCGCTGACATGGTGCACGGCGGCGCGCACGTTGTCGCGCTGCAAGGCTGGATCTGTGAAATAGCCGCGCAGCGTCGGCAGCCAGACGATGGCCATGATGAGCACGGGCGTGGCGGTGATGCGGCGCGGGAGCATGGCGAGCAGCACGCACGCTGCAGGTGCGAGCGCGATCAGATAGCGTGGGTGGAAGACTGAGCGGTACGGATAAAACAACCGCACGGCAACGGCGGCGGCGAGCAGCGGAATGACGATGATGCTCAGCAGAAAAGTTATCTGTGCACCTTTGCGCTGCGCGATGAGGGCGCCGATGGCGGCGCCGACGCACAGGCCGAACGCCAGCCACTGCGGCCATTCGATTGGCGTGGGCAGGCCGGCGGTGAGGAACCAGCGCAGCCACTCGAGCATGCGGCCGTCGATGGTGTTCAGCGGAAAAGCAAAGCCGTCATCGTAGGCGAAGCCACCGCGCGCGAGCAGCAGCCACGGCGCTACTGTGGCGATGACGCCGAGTGCGGCGAGGATCCATGGGAAGACGACGGACGACGGACGACGGACAACGGCTAGCGGTCGTCCGTCGTCCGTCGTCCGTCGTCTGATCTCCGCGAGCGCCACTGCGAGTGCGTGTCCGGGCAGCAGAAAGACGGCATAGTAGTGCGCGTGTGCGGCGAGGGCGAGCAGCACTGCAGAAATGACGAGCGCGCGCGTGCGGCGGTTTTCCAGCCACGACCACAGCGCCAGCGTTGAGCCGATGGTGAACGCGGCGACGAGCGCGTACATGCGCGTCTCCTGTGCGTACCAGATCGCCGCCGGGCAGAGCGCGTAGAGCGCGGCGGCGGCCAGCCGTGAACCGCGCATGCGGCTGGCGAGTGCGGCGACGCTGGCGAGTGCGGCGACGTCGGCTGCTGCGGAGAGCAGGCGCATGGCGAATTCGCCCTGGCCACCGGCGCCGATCCAGAAATGCAGCAGTGCATAGTAGAGCGTTGGGCTGCGATCGCCGGCGGTGGCGGCGGACATTTCTGCCAGCGGCAGGCGCGCCAGGTGCCATGACCAGCCTTCGTCGAACCACAGGCTTTGCGCGCCGAGGCCGACGACGCGTAGAGCGAATGCGACGAGCAGCAGCAGCGGGAGTGCGAATTTGCGCAGCACGCGTGTAATTGTCGCTGAAGAAGCCGACTGTGGGCGCGTCCGCAGTTTGGGCCGAAATTCGGCCCTCGTTTCGTTGTAGTGCCCGTTGCCAGGGCGGACGCACCAACGGCGCGAAGCAGTCCTTGCCCAGACCCGCGATTTGGGTGATGGCCGCGCCATTACGTGAAATCTGCCCCAGCGGCGGATGCACCCGTCGTTCGTCGTCTGCAGTTGGCGGTCCTCGGCCCCATGACACGTGTCATGGAAATCGAACAAGCTTCTGACATGCCTAACTATTTTGTTGAGTGCATTCGTGTTATCTAATCAGGCACGATGTTTACGCGGAATCAATCGGCAGTGCAGATGGCTGCAGTGAGAAAGCCAGATTGCCTGATGGCGCTGGTCGATGTGAAAAAAGCATACAAAACGGATGTGGGCGATTTCTATGCGTTGAAAGGCATCAACATCGAAATTAACGCGGGTGAGTTCGTCGGCGTCGTCGGCAAGAGCGGCAGCGGCAAGAGCACGTTGATCAACATGATTACCGGGATCGACCGGCCGACGTCGGGCGAAATCTGGGTGAACGGCCAGCCGATTCATGGGCTCGATGAAAATCGTATGGCGCGCTGGCGTGGCCGCAGCATGGGCGTGGTGTTCCAGTTCTTTCAGCTATTGCCGACGCTGACGGTGGTCGAGAACGTGATGCTGCCGATGGATTTTTGTCGTATGTATACGCCGAAAGAACGCAGGGCGCGTGCGATGGATCTGCTTGCGCGGGTTGAAATGGTGGAACAGGCGAGCAAGCTACCATCGCAGATTTCTGGCGGCCAGGCGCAGCGCGTAGCAATTGCGCGTTCGCTGGCGACGGACCCGCCGATTGTCATGGCTGACGAACCCACTGGAAATTTGGATAGCCGGACGGCGGACGCGGTTTTTCAGCTTTTCGAAGATCTGGTTTCGCAGGGAAAAACTTTTCTGATGGTGACGCATGACAACGAATTGGCGAATCGCCTGCATCGCGTGATTACGATTGCCGATGGAATTCTCGTGAGCGATTCGCGGCGCTGAGCTGTACTTTATCTGTATCTAAAAACGGGGACTGCTTAAATACTTAAAATCGTAACTACACAGGCCAGCCATTTTTCCAACGCGAAACACACTATTCTCTCCCCCGAAGGGGGAGAGAATAGTGTGTTTCGCGGATATCAATTGGGCTTTGCGCACTCTCCAAAAACGGCATCAAAAAATATGTTCGGAGAACTATCGCCACGCTGGCTCAAAGTTTTGCACGACTTGAAGAGCAATCTGTCTCGCACGTTACTTTCCGTGGCATCGATTGCGGTGGGGGTGATTGCATTTGGCGGAATGCTGATCGCGCGCAATACGGTCGTCACGAATCTCGATCTGGCGTATCGCTCGAGCGATCCGGCTGACATCACGATCGACATGATGCCGTTCGACCGCGAACTGTTGCGCTGGGTGAAAAACCAGCCGGGTGTTCAGGATGCCGATCGCCTGTCCGTCGTCAACGGCGTTGCGCTGCGGCCGGATGGGACGGAGCAGGATGTGACGATTTTCAGCCATGATGATTATTCATCGATCACGCTCAATCGGCTGCGGCCCATCGAGGGGGCGTACCCGCCCGCGCGCGGAGATTTTTCGTTGGAGCGCATGAGCCTGCGCACGGCGAAGCTGATGCGCGGTGATCGGGTTTCGATTCGCCTCGACACAGACAAAACGTATTCGCTGCGGTTCACTGGTTCGTTGTACGACGTAGCGGTGCCGTCGGGCCCGTCGGCATCGCGCTGGAATATGTACATTGACGAGCGCACGTTGTCCGACCTGGACATCGATGTGCGATCGACGCGGCTCATCGTTCGAACGACGCCGGGGTTGACGGTGGCGCAGAAATACGCGCTGGCAGACCATCTCACGGATGCGTTCATCGACCGCGGTCTGGTAATTCGCTCGGTCAATATTAATGAACGCGGTGAGCATTGGGCGACCGCGACGGCGGGCGGCGTCATTCTCATTCTCGTGATGGTGGGTGCGGTGGCGCTGCTGATGAGCGGATTTTTGATCGTGAACGTGGTGAACGGCCTGTTGTTGTCGCAGAGAAAAATCATCGCGATCATGAAGATCATCGGTGGAGATCGTGAGCAGATCATGGGTGTGTATCTGGTCATGATGTTGTGTCTGGGCGTGCTGGCGCTGGCGATCGCGATGCCGATGAGTGCGATGCTCGGTAATACCGTCGCCGGGTTTATCGCCGGTGTAATTAATTTCGACATTGCTGTCAGCGGTTTTACGCCGACGATTGCGCTGTTGGAAATCGCGGTGGCGCTGCTCGTGCCGGTGGCGTTTGCATACGCGCCGATTCGATCGGCGCTGCGCGTGACAGCTGCTGAGGCGATCAGTGATGTGACGCCGCGGCAGCAGGCCAGCCTGACTGAGCGCATGCTCGCGCGTCTCGAAAATCTTCCGCGCATCGTGATGCTGGCGTTGCGCAGCATGTTTCGAAATCAGATGCGTCTGCTTGTGACGATGGCGACGCTGATCGTCGCTGGCAGCGTTTTCATTGCCGTGCTGAATCTGCGCGTGGCAATGCCGAAGACGATCGTGAATATGACGGGGATGAACACGGCCGACATTACGCTTACGCTTGGGCGGCCGATTGGCCGCATCGCTGCGATGAATCGTGCGGCGCAGACGCCCGGCGTCGCGTATGCAGAAGGCTGGGTGGCGACGTCGGCGGCGGTGGCGCACGCGGACGCCGACGGCAGTTCGGTGCAACTCAACGCCGGCCCGATGAATTCGCGCTTCGTGCAGCCGCCGATGGAATTTGGCCGCTGGCTCAGCCCGTACTCTGCGGAGACGCGTGACGAAATTGTGTTGTCCGCTGGCGTGCTCGAAAGCGAACCTGAATTGAAACTCGGAGATTTGATCGTGCTGCGGCGTGCGGGTGTGAAACATACGTTTCGCATCGTCGGATTTCTGCGTCGAATCGGAGGACCGGATACTTCGACATTTCCGGCCTACGGGCAGTATGAAACGATCAGCCGGATGATCGGTGGCGTGGATCTGGTGACAGTAGTGCGTGTGCAGTCAGTGAGTTCTGATGCTGCGTTGATCAATGACATGAGCGCTGCGTTGCGCGGAAAATTCGAAGATGCTGGCGTTGCGGTGCGCAATTTGCAGAACCGCGCGACGCTGCTCAGCAATGCGCTCTCGAGCTTCGACGTCATCATCACGCTGATGATTGTGGTGTCGGCGCTGATCGCCGTCGTCGGCGGCTTGGGCCTGGCCGGGACGATGAGTTTATCGGTGATGGAGAGGACGCGCGAAATCGGCGTAATGCGTGCGGTAGGTGCTGAGACGCCGGATCTGCACACTATGTTTATTTTTGAAGGGTTGTTCATCGGTCTGCTGAGTGCGCTGGTTTCGTTTGCGTTGAGCCTTCCGCTGACCGACGTAATCGGCCAGGCGCTGGGCGCGGCAGTGCGGCTGGGTTCAATCGAAGTGCAGATGAACGGATTCGGATATGTGGCGTGGCCGTTGATTGTGAGCGTGGTCAGCATCGCAGCCAGTCTTGCGCCGGCGCGGCGGGCCGGGACGATCAGCATTCGAGAAGCGCTGGCGTATGCGTGAAGAGAGAAGAGAGGTAACTACTCAGGCCCAAATCAGTATTTCCCGCGAAACACACTATTCTCTCCCCCTTCGGGGGAGAGAATAGTGTGTTTCGCGGGAAAAATGGCTAATTTCCTGTCCATAAGTTTTGTCCGGCAGATTCGCCTCCCCCGCTTTGCGGGGGAGGCGAATCTGCCGCCAGAACTTTTGGCGACTCACTTAGCCTCAGTAGTTACGAAGAGAGAAGAGAGAAGAGTGAGTATGGAGATGAAAGACGAGCATCAACGGCGTGGCGTTGGCAAGGATGCGGCGCTGGCAACGGCTCAGGCTGGGCTGATGGGTGTGATGCGCTTGTTTGCGCTCTTTCAAGTGGGCAGGAGTGTGCTTTTGATGGCATTCGTTTTTCTGTGGAATGAATCGATGGCGCTTACACTTTTGCTTCCGCTTGTGACGTCGATCGGATTTGCTGCGTATGTATATTCGGGAATTTTGCGTGCAGAGACGGGCCGCTGGTATTTGATCCTCACGGTGATGCTGGCCACCATCGACGTCATGACGACGAAGAGCACATTCTGGCTGCGCGATGTATTTGCCGGAATCATATTCAATGTGGAAGTTTCGACGAATTCCGTGCAGCATTTGCTGGTGAATGGGTTCACCTCCGGGGTGGCCGTGGTGTGGCATCCTTTTTTTCAGATGTCGATGTTGATCAGCCTGCTCATGCTGCTGATCGTGTTGAGCTGGCAGTATGACTTTCGATATTCACTCGGTTTCACGCTGGCGACGGCGATTTTCGATTTGCTGTTGAACGTGCTGCTCGTCACCACGGACATGGCGATGATTTTGTCGAGTTTGACGATCGTCCTCGGACGCACGATCGTTTTTCTGCTGGTGGGGCGATTGATTACGCACCTGGTTGGTGTGCAAAATGCGCAGCAACGCGCGCTGGTGCAGGTGAATGCGGCGCTTGCGCGGCACGCTGCGATGGTCGAAGATTTGGCGATCAGTCGCGAGCGCAACCGCATGGCGCGCGAGCTGCATGACACACTGGCGCACACGCTGAGTGCGGCGGCGGTGCAGATTGAGGCGGCGAGTGCGCAGCAGCGATTCGATGAAGAGAAATCGCGCGCTGTGCTTGAGCGGGCTGGGGTGACGATCCGTGGCGGATTGACGGAGATGCGGCGGGCGCTTAAGGCGCTGCGCGCGGCGCCGCTCGAAGATCTGGGATTCGAATTTGCGCTGCGCGAGTTGACCGATCAGATGCAGCAGCGCAGCGGTGCGCGTGTGCAGATGGAAGTTGTGGGTGTACTTCCGTCGCTGTCGAATGATGAGGAGCACGCGATGTATCGTGTGGCGCAGGAAGCGTTGGAAAACATCGTGCGGCACTCTGAGGCGTGTTTCGTGCATGTCCTGGTTCGGTGCGATGCACAGGAAACGACGATGGAGATTCGCGACGACGGAGTAGGTTTTGATGTAGATCAGGCGCGGCGTGATGTGCATCGCTTTGGCTTGCGCGGCATCGCCGAACGCATCGAGTCGCTGGGTGGGCGAGTGCGCATTGAGAGCAGCCTCGAATCCGGAACTTGCGTAGTGGCGTGCATGGGACGGCGGGAGCAAAAGAGATGATTCGCATATTGCTGTGCGACGATCAGGAAATCGTGACGGAAGGTTTGCATCTGATCCTGGAGACGGATCCGGAATTGCGGATTGTTGGTGCGGCGTCGAACGGAGCACAGGCTGTCGAGATGGCGGCGGTATTGCAGCCGGACCTTGTGTTGATGGATTTGAAGATGCCAGGCATGAATGGTGTGCGTGCAACGCGCGCGATTCGTCGAGCGCAACCGGCTGTGGCGGTGCTCGTGCTGACGACGTTCGACGATGACTCGTGGGTGCTTGATGCGATTCGCAGTGGCGCCTCCGGTTACTTGTTGAAAGATACGTCGCGCGATCGATTGATCGAGGCGATCAAGGATACGGTCGCTGGAAAGACGCATGTCGATCCGCAGGTCGCCGGCAAACTGCTGCAGCAGATCGCACAGCGAGACCCGGCTCCGGAGCCGCTAGCGCTCGTCGAGCCGCTGACGAAGCGCGAGGTCGACGTGTTGCGGCTGATGACGGAGGGGCTGAGTTACATGGAAATTGCCGGACGCCTGTTTTTATCCGAGGGTACGGTGCGCAACTATGCCAGCAGCATCTTCGCCAAAATGGGCGTGGCCGATCGTATGCAGGCCGTCGTGACGGCGTTGCGTGAGGGAGTGGTGTTAAGTCTGAAGCCCGAAGCCCGAAATTCGAAGTAGATCGCCGCTGTAACTACTCCGGCCAGTAGTTCGTCCAGGCAAAACTTGTGAGCGTCTGCCCTGTGCGAACCTTGCCTACAACCCACATTGCGCCCATATTGCGCCCATATTGCGCCCATATTGCGCCCATATTTCGCTCACATTGCGCCCATATTGCGACGCAGCAATTTCCCACGGGTGTGGTTGTGCATCCCAGACCGATGGTCTGGGCTAGGACTGCGTCGCGCCTTTGGCGCTTTTTCAGCCTTGAAAGGGCGTACTTCGATTCAGCCAGGGTTTGTGCGGAAGGCGCGGCCCTGGCAACGGCGTGG
>CANJQH010000016.1 GCA_947476335.1 Anaerolineae bacterium
ACATTGCGACGCAGCAATTTCCCACGGGTGCGGTTGTGCATCCCAGACCGATGGTCTGGGCTAGGACTGCGTCGCGCCTTTGGCGCTTTTTCAGCCTTGAAAGGGCGTACTTCGATTCAGCCAGGGTTTGTGCGGAAGGCGCGACCCTGGCAACGGCGTGGCGCCGCTATCAGGATGTTGAGTGGGGACCCGCAAGTTTTGCCTGGACGCACTACTAGAGATCGTAACCACTCAGGCATCATTTTTCATCGCGAAACACGCCAATCCCGCTGGTATCATCATCCAGCTATGTCGAACAAAATTCCGGTGGCTGTGCTCGGCGCAACCGGCGCCGTCGGACAGCGCTTTATCCAACTTCTCGCTGATCATCCCACTTTCGAACTCGTTGCACTCACTGCATCAGATCGCTCTGAAGGCAAGCGTTATCAGGATGCTGCACATTGGGTCATCGAAGGTGATATTCCTTCGTCGATGCGCGACACGGTACTGACAGCAACAGACCCGGCTGCAGTCGCGGCAGCAGCACCAAAATTTGTATTTTCAGCGCTGCCGAATGAATCAGCGCAGATTGCCGAACCCGCATTCGCCAGAGCGGGTGCAGTCGTATTTTCGAACGCATCATTTCATCGTATGCATGATGACGTGCCGCTAGTGATTCCTGAAATCAACGCCGCACACCTGCGCATGGTGGCACAGCAGCGCGAACGCCGCGGCTGGAGCGGCGCGATTATCTGCAACACGAATTGCACCGTGACCGGTCCAGCAATGTCGCTGCGCCCGCTCTACGACGCGTTTGGCGTACGCCGCGTGTTCTGCGTTTCGATGCAAGCAGCATCCGGCGCCGGCTATCCCGGAGTCTCGTCACTTGATCTGATCGACAATGTCGTTCCGTTCATCAAGGGTGAGGAAGAAAAGCTGGAAGCCGAAGCGCGCAAACTGCTCGGCGTCTATGACGGCGCGGGCATCGTTCATCCTGAATTCGGCCTGAGCGCGCACTGCAATCGCGTGCCAGTGATTGATGGCCACATGGTCACGATGTCGGTTGAAACCGAACGCCCCATCACGCCCGAAGCAGCCATCGCCGCGATGCGCAGCTTCAAAAACCCGCACGTCGCCGGCCTGCCGACAGCACCCGAATTTCCCATCGTCGTGATGGACGAAGCAAGTCGGCCCCAGCCGCGCCGCGATCGAATGACCGGAAACGGAATGAGCATTGTCGTCGGCCGCGTGCGCAGCGAACCCTTGTTTGGCGCACACGGCATCAAGTTCATCACACTTTCACACAATACACTGCGCGGCGCCGCAGGAGGCAGCGTGCTCAACGCCGAGACGTACTGCCGCATGGGACTGCTGGCAGCCTAACTGACAGACCAGTTGACAGACCAGGTAGAAACGCAGAAATTTCGTACCTGCTCAGGCCAGTCTATTTTCCAGCGCGAAACATGCGATTCCTTCCCCCGAAGGGGGAAGGAATCGCATGTTTCGCGGGAAATACTGATTTGGGCCTGAGTAGGTACCATAAAGTAAACGGGACCGAATATGAAAAACATCGCAGTGATCGGCAGCGGCTATGTCGGACTGGTGACGGGCACATGTTTTGCCGATCTCGGTAATTCAGTGATCTGCGTCGATATAAACGAAGAACGTGTGCACGATCTGCAGAACGGCATCATGCCGATCTACGAACCAGGCCTCGAAGAAATGGTGCGCCGGAACATCGCCGCCGGCCGCATCCGCTTCACAACTTCGTACGCTGATGCGCTCAACGACACAGCCAAGCCGGCCGAACTGGTCTTCATCGCCGTGAACACGCCGATGGGTGTGGACGGTGAAGCCGAGCTGCGCTACGTGCGCTCCGCTGCCGAGTCCATCGCAAAAACGATGGATCACTCACTGGTGATCATCAATAAAAGCACCGTACCAGTGGGCACCGGTGACTGGGTGTCCGACATTGTGAAGAACACACAGCCAACGCCGATTCCATTCAGCGTCGTCAGCAATCCGGAATTTCTGCGCGAAGGCGCAGCGATCACAGACTTCATGGCACCGGATCGCGTGGTGCTCGGTTCGCTCAACGAAGAGGCGGCGCAGCGCGTTGCACAGCTGTACCTGCCGCTGCGTGGTCCGATCATGATCACTGACCTGCGCACAGCTGAAATGATCAAATACGCATCGAACGCTTTTCTGGCGACGAAGATTTCGTTCATCAACGAGATCGCGAACATCTGCGAGGCGCTTGGCGCCGACGTGAAGGAAGTCGCCGCCGGCATGGGTTACGACAAGCGCATCGGCCGCGCCTTCCTCGACGCCGGCCTCGGCTATGGTGGCTCATGCTTCCCGAAGGATGTAAAGGCGCTCGCACATATGGCGAACGTGCAGGGCAAACATCCGCAGCTGCTTGAAGCAGTGATGATGATCAACACCGATGCGCGGCGATTGATCGTTTCGAAAGTACGCAACCTGATCGGCAACAATGGCACACACCTGAATCGCCTTGAAGGCCGCACCATCGGCGTGCTCGGCCTGGCCTTCAAAGCCAACACAGATGACATCCGTGAGTCGCAGCCGATCGATATTATTCGGATGCTGCAGGCCGACGGCGCCAAAGTTCAGGCATACGATCCGGTGGCAATGAAAAATGCATCACAGCTGCTGCAGAATGTGCGTCTGTGCGAAGACACGTACGAAGCAATCGCCGGATGCGACGCTGTCATTCTTGCCACCGAGTGGAACGAATTCAAAAACCTCGACCTCGAACGCATGCACAAGCTGATGCGAACTCCGGTGGTCATCGACGGGCGCAATCTGTACGATCCGCAGGCCATGTCCGCAGCCGGCTTCATCTATCGCGGCGTCGGCCGCGGCTACGCCACAGCAAACTGATGCACGGGCGACGCGTACGACGCATATACGCGTTGTCCTGTTTAGTAACTACTCAGGCCAGCCATTTTTTCAATGCGAAACACACTATTCTCTCCCCCGAAGGGGGAGAGAATAGTGTGTTTCGCGGGAAATACTGATTTGGGCCTGAGTAGTTACCCTGTTTAACCGTTGATTAACCTGCCAGCAACGAGCGCTTAACCACGTGCACCTACGCTTCATGCCTGTTGCATCCGCACACGTTCGGAACACATAGGCACGACAGTGAATTCATCCACAGCCCCGATCTCCGCACCCGCACTTCCCTGGATCCAGCCGCAGATTGGCATCCAGCGCGCGGCGGCCCGCAATGGCGATGCCAAGATGACGCTCGAAGACGTTTCTGTTTTCTACGGTGCGTTCTGTGCGCTGCGCGACGTGAACTTGCAGGTGCGCGACCGGCGCATCACGGCCGTCATCGGCCCATCTGGCTGCGGCAAGAGCACGCTGCTGCGTTCGCTCAATCGCATGAACGACACGGTGACGGGCTGCCGAGTGGAGGGCAGGCTGCTGCTCGACGGCGCGAACGTGTACGACCGTCATGTAGATCCGGTGGCGGTGCGCCGGCGCGTCGGCATGGTCTTTCAACGACCAAACCCATTTCCGAAGAGCATTTACGAAAATGTCGCCTACGGCGTACGCCTGCAGCGCAACGTGCCAAAACGCGAAATGGACGAGATCGTCGAACGCTGCCTGCGCGATGCAGCACTCTGGGACGAAGTCAAAGACAAACTGCAGCGCTCCGGCATGACGCTCTCCGGCGGCCAGCAGCAGCGCCTGTGTATCGCACGCGCCATCGCAGTACAGCCGGAAGTCATCCTCATGGATGAACCGTGCTCGGCACTGGATCCAATCGCGACAGTGCGCATCGAAGAACTGATGCAGTCACTGAAGCGCGACTACGCCATCGTCATCGTCACGCACAACCTGCAACAGGCTTCGCGCGCCAGCGACTACTGCGCCATGATGATGATGCGCTCCGACCGCGCCGGCGAGCTGATCGAATTTGGCGAAACAGCTGCGCTCTTCACAACACCACAGGATAAACGCACCGAAGATTACGTCAGCGGACGATTCGGCTGATTCGTCGTACCGCATGCAAAAGTCACGTTCTGCCCTCGACCATGACCTCACGCAAAATCGTGAAGACATTCTGCGCATGGGCAGTATGGTGGAAAGCCTGATTCACTGGTCTTTGAATTCCGAAGGCGTCGTTTCGATCGGTCAGGTGACGGAAGGCGCACAGCGTGGTACGACAATTCGGGAACGGATTGAAAAGCGAAGTCTGCAAATGCTGGCGACACAGCATCCGGCCGCCCGCGACTTGCGCTGCGTAATTGCTGCAATGCACATCGCGCGGGAACTCGAACGATCTGTGCACCATTGCAGCGGCATCGCGCGGCTGAACGCACACGACGAAGAGGTGCGCAGATACGCCATCCTCCAGCACATGCGCGAACACGCCATGACCATGACGCACAGTTCGATGGATGCCTACGTGCGCGGAGATGCGAAGCTGGCGCTCGAAACGGCTGCACGTGACGAAGTGCTCGACGAATCTCGCACACTACTAATGCGCACCATGCTGACGACGGATTCGCAGCCGGCTGCGCCCGTCCTGCTGCGTGCAATTTGGACGGCGCACAATCTCGAGCGCATCGGCGACCGCGTCGTCAATATTTGTGAACGCGTCGTTTTTGAGGCAACCGGCCATCTGAGCGACGCATCACTTCCTGCATCCCGACGCTGGATGGAAAACACGACAGCATGAACGACTCAAAGCCACACACATTACTCGTTGTCGAAGACGAAAAGCTGCTGCTGGATCTGCTGGCGCATCATCTTGAACAAGAGGGGTATCGCATCGTAACGTGCATGCGCGGCGACGAAGCCATCGAACTCGCGCGCCGCGAGCGACCTGATTTGTGCATCTTCGATGTCATGCTGCCCGGACTGGATGGCCTCTCAATCTGCCGTATTCTGCGCCGCGAATCTGATGTGCCCATCATCCTGCTCACCGCACGCGCCGCAGAAATCGATCGCGTAATCGGTCTCGACAACGGCGCCGACGACTATGTCGTCAAACCCTTCAGCCTGCCTGAACTCACCGCTCGTGTGCGCGCTGCGCTGCGACGCACGCCACAGCGCCAGAGTAATCGGCTCAACATCGGTTCAATTGAAGTGGACATGACCGGACGGCGCGTCTTTCGCGACGGAACCGAAGTACGGCTCAGTCACAAGGAATTTGAACTGCTTGCCGTGCTGCTGCGCAACCGCGGCGCCGTACTCAGCCGCGAAATGCTCATCACACAAGTCTGGGGCTTCGATTTCACCGGAGATGTGCGCACTATCGATGTCCACATGCGCTGGCTGCGCGAAAAGCTTGAAGCCGATCCCTCCCACCCAGCACATCTGCAAACTGTACGCGGCGTTGGATACCGGGTCGATTAAGGATTAAGCAGACCATCATAGAGTTGCCCATCGCTTTACCTAATATGAGGCAATTAATAAAGTCTTCTTAATGTTATCGAACAAATCATTTAACGCGCCATCGTTATTGTCATTGTCACTATGAACAAGCATTTCATTACTCGCTGTGCCGCGATCGTTCTGGCCAGCACCACTCTGCTGTCGACGATTTCGGCGACGCATGCGCAGACCAAGCTGCCGCCGGTGAAGCCGGCCGAAGTGAAGGGCAACATCGTCATCGCCGGCAGCTCGACGGTATATCCGCTCGCAATGAAGCTGGCCGAAGATTTCAAGAAGGACGGCTACGCCGACAGCATCACCATCGACAGCATTGGCTCCGGCGCCGGTATCACGCGCTTCTGCCGCGGTGAGATCGACATCGCCACCGCCAGCCGCGCGATGAATGAAAAGGAAATCGCGGCATGCAAGGCCATCGGCCGCGAACCGATTCAGTTCCAGATCGGCATCGACGCGCTGACGATCGCCATGAGCCGCCAGAACAAGTTCGTCAACAGCCTCAACCGCAAGCAGCTCGGGCTGATCTTCAGCGGCAAGGCGAAGACATGGAAGGACGTCAACATCAAGTGGCCGGCGGAAGTGATCAAGCTGTTCAGCCCCGGCACCGACAGCGGCACTTTCGACTACTTCACCTCGGAAATCTTCAAGGAAGAAACCGATTCGAAGCGCCGCCTGGCGATCATCCCAGCTGTGCCCGGCATTCAGCTGAGCGAAGACGACAACGTGCTGGTGAAGGGCGTCGAGGGCAGCGCGAACGCGATCGGCTACTTCGGCTACGCGTATTACAACGAACAGAAGACGCTGCTTAAGTCCATCGGTTATGAAGGTGTACTGCCGAGTGATCGCACCGTGGCGAACGGCAGCTACAAGTTCGCCCGCCCGCTGTTCATGATCAGCACAGCCAAGATCATTAAGGAAAAGCCGCAGGTCGCCGCATATCTGAACTATGCACTGACCAACGTCGAGAAGGTCATCAAGGGCGTCGGCTACTTCCCCGAGCCTGCTGCTGCGCTTGAGAAGACGCGCAACGCCTTCGTTACTGCGACGAATTAATAGTACAGATTTAACGCGAAGATGCGAAGATGCAGGAAATTTCCTGGAATCCTCACATCTTCGCGTTAAGTTTTTTTTTCGAGAGCAACAAGCAGGCATACATGGCGAACACTCACACCCCGCTCGACATTCGACGTTCCCGGCGCCGCGGGGAAGATATCGCGACGCTGCTGCTGACGGCCTGCGGTGTACTTTCGATCCTGACCACGCTCGGCATCGTGTTCGTGCTCGGCCGCGAAGCGTTGAAATTTTTCTCGTCACCTGAAGTGACTGTGATCGGTTTTTTCACAGGCACGCGCTGGGCGCCGGAAGGTGGATTGTTCGGTATCGCGCCGCTCGTCACTGCCACATTAACAACAAGCGTCATCGCCATGTGCGTGGCCATTCCGATCGGCCTGGCGGCGGCGGTCTTTCTGAGCGAGTACGCCACCCCGCGCGCGGCGCGCCTGCTGAAGCCGGCGCTCGAGCTGCTCGCCGGCGTGCCCACCGTCGTCTACGGATATTTCGCCCTCACCTTCGTCACGCCGCTGTTGCGCTCGCTGCTCGGCCAGGAGAACGTCGAGGTGTACAACATGCTCTCCGCCGGCCTGGTAATGGGTGTGATGATCGTGCCGCTGGTCGGTTCGATCAGCGAAGATGCGCTGAGCGCAGTGCCGCGTTCGCTCCGTGAGGCATCGCTCGGCCTTGGTGCAACGAAGCTCGAAACCACATTCCGCGTCGTCGTACCGGCCGCACTGTCGGGCATCATCGCCGGCGTCATCATCGGCATTTCACGCGCCGTCGGTGAAACCATGATCGTTTCACTCGCCGCCGGCGCCGGCCCGAACCTCACGCTGAATCCGCTCGTCGGCGCCGAAACGATGACCGGCCACATCGCACGCATCAGCGGCGGCGACCTGAGCTACGAATCTATCGACTACACGAGTTTATTCGCCGTCGGCATGATGCTGTTCGCCATCACGCTGACGCTGAATCTCATCAGCCGCTATTTCGTGCGTCGCTTCCGCGAGGCGTATTAATGTCAAAACTTCCCGACGCAATCCCCACTTCCACAGACCTCGTGCGTCGGCAGCTTATCGCGCGCCTCGGCTCGATCGGTCTGCTGCTCTCGATGGTCTTTTCACTGCTCGCACTCGTCGTGCTATTCGCCGACGTCATCGATCAGATCGCCGGCTACACGGTAACGACATACTCACGTGATCCAGCGACGCTGGCAAATAAACCACTGGCCGAGCTATCGATCGCACAACTTGCCACTCTGCTGCGCGCAAACGTGAGTGACACTTCGTTTGATACATTTGTCACGACGGCGCTTGAGAAAAAAGATGCGGCAACGCGCAGCAAGCTTGTTTCCGATGTTCTTCGTGCACCCAACGAAAGCACAATCAGCGATATACCACTGAACCAGTTGAGCGCGCTCGAACTGACGGAGAACATTATCGAAGCCAGGCTCGGCACCGAACGTGTGCGCGCGCTGGCCGAAGAACGGCTCGCCGCCGCTACGCCGGAACAGATGGTCGCGTTCATCCGCAGCGAATTTCTCTCCCCCGTAAGCGAAACCGATCTGACCGATGGAGAATTACCGCTCGAAAAGGTCGATTTCGAAACGCTGCTGACGATCATCAACGAACGCTTCAGCGCAGACCAATTTGCGCGCTACGACGTCTCCGAACTGGCCAACGAATCACAGGAGGCCATTATCGATGTCATTCGCAAAGAGCTGGTCGGCGTACCGAACGAAGACGCCATCCTCGGCAAACCACTTGACGAGGCCACACACGATGAACTCGCTGAATTTCTGCGTGGGCGATTTTTGGAAGAGAGCTACGCGCAGATGCCGGCATACTTCACAGCCGAAATGACGCCCGTGGAAGATCTGCAAAAACTGATCCGCGCAGAGTTACTGCAACCGGTCGACCCTGCGACATTCAGCCCTGGAAAATCCATCGAACAATTAAGTGCGAAGGAAATTGTCGCGGCTGCGCGCGCAAATCTGGAACCACATCGGCAGGATGCGCTGTTCGCCGCTGCGCTGGAGATTGATGGCCGCGCTACGCTGCTGAAACATATCGAAGACGAAGTGCTGGTTCCCAGCGTGGCACAGTCGTGGGGACTTTATCATTCCCTCTTCGATCGCGCCGGCATCGAGATGGAAGCTGCGCAGAAATATCCCGGCGCGAAAATCGAATTTCGCTCATGGATCACGCGCGATTTTCTGACGAACGTCATGTCCAGCCGCGCCGAAGAATCTGGTATTCGCACAGCGCTGCTCGGTTCGCTGTGGATGCTGGCGCTGACGATTTTGATCGCATTGCCCATTGGCGTGGGTGCAGCAATTTATCTCGAAGAGCTGGCGGGCAAGAGCCGGCTCAGCCAGTTGATCCAGATCAATATTTACAACCTCGCCGGCGTGCCGTCGATCATCTACGGCATGCTCGGCCTGACGATTTTCGTGCGCACGCTCGGCGACGTCATGGGCGTTACGAGCGGCGCACTCTTCGGCGTAAACGATTCGAACGGCCGCACGATTCTTAGCGCAGCACTGACAATGGCGCTGCTCGTGTTGCCACTCATCATCGTGAATGCGCAGGAAGCGCTGCGCGCCGTGCCGACGACGCTGCGCGAGGCAGCCTACGGTATCGGCCTGACGAAACTGCAGACGATCTGGCATCACGTGCTGCCCGCAGCACTGCCCGGCATCCTTACCGGCAGCATCCTCGCCATGTCGCGCGCCATCGGCGAAACTGCACCGCTGATCGTGATCGGCGCATCGACGTTCATCACCGTCGATCCGAATGGGCCATTCTCAAAATTCACCGTACTGCCGATTCAGATTTACAAATGGACGTCAATGCCCGATCCCACGTTTCGCAACGTCGCCGCTGCGGCCATCATCGTGCTGCTAATCGTGCTGATCACGCTCAACCTCGCCGCGATTCTGCTGCGCAATCGCTTCCGCAGACAAAGCGCCTGACATCATGAAAACAAAAGTCCGACTCGAAAACGTGCATTGCTACTACGGCAACTTCATGGCCGTGCACGATGTGACGCTGCCGATTTACGACAGGCAGATCACCGCCATCATCGGCCCATCCGGCTGCGGCAAGAGCACGCTGCTGCGCTCGATCAACCGCATGAATGAACTGGTAGGCGGCAGCGTGCGCGGCAGCCTGTGGCTGGAAGAACAAAACTTGTATGCGCCGGAAGTAGATCCGGTGAAAGTGCGCCGCCGCATCGGCATGGTCTTTCAGAAACCGAATCCATTTCCACGTTCGATCTACGAGAACATCGCGTTCGGTGTGCGGCAGCACAAGCTCGCAGCAAAGAACGAGATCGACGACGTAGTCGAATCGTGCCTGCGTCGCGCAGCGCTGTGGGACGAAGTGCAACATAAGCTGAAGATGAGCGCACTGCAGCTTTCCGGCGGCCAGCAACAGCGCTTATGCATCGCGCGCACGATCGCGCTGCAGCCGGATGTGGTGCTCATGGACGAACCATGCGCCGCACTCGACCCGATCGGCACCGGCAAAATTGAGGATCTCATGCAGGAACTCAAGCGCGACTACACGATCATCATCGTCACGCACAACATGCAGCAGGCGGCGCGCGCAAGCGATCACACCGTCATGATGATGATGCGCGACGACCGCGCCGGCGAGATGATCGAGTTCGGCGAGACGAACCAGGTCTTCACGCGCCCACGCGACAAACGCACAGAAGATTACGTCAGCGGACGATTCGGATAAGTAAATTTGCATCTGCTCATACTCAGGTCCAGATTTTTTGTAACTAACGTGACTTGCCACCTTAGACGGAATTTCGGTCTGGTCGCGACTACGTCGCGTCCCCGCTGAATTTGCCCAAGCCGCGCCCGGACCCAGTGGTCCGGGCTGGGGACGTGGGCGCGCCTCCAGCGCTTTTTCGTCCGGCATGAGCGCCGGAGGCGCGGTCCGCCGCGGGGAATCAACCCGCAGCCTCGAAGAGGCGGCCGCATCTCAGCCCGGGGCACAGCGCCAGAGGCGCGTCACCCCGGGCGACGCCGGCGCGAGCCGCGGCGCTCGTCGGAAATGGCCAAAACCCAGCTGAGGTAGCAAGTCACGTTAACTACTCAGGCCAGCCATTTTTCCAACGCGAAACACTGATTTAGGCGTGAATCGTTACTGCTTGCGTAATCTGGGTCTGATGCTTCTGGTCGATTTGACCTTTTCACACTTTGCCTCTAAACGTACACTGTCATTCGCGCAGTTCTTTCCAGACGGTCATTTCCAGACAGTCTTTTCCAGACAGTCTTTTCCAGACAGTCTTTTCCAGACAGTCTTTTCCAGACAGTCTTTTCCAGGAGAAAACAGAAGCATGAGCAATGAAAATACCCCGAGCAAAATTCGCCTTGGCATGATCGGAACGGGTGGCATGGCACGCTATCACATCGGCAATATCCTGAAGCAGCTGGATACCACCGAGGTCGTCGCCGTGTGTGAACCAAGTGGCGACGCCTATGAACATGCCGCCGATCTTTTCGACAAGGCCGGGCAACCGGTGCCGCCAAACGAGCCGAACTTCGCCAAGTTCATCAAGACGTACGCCGGCAAAATCGACGCCGCCTTCATCGTCACGCCGCACAACGAACACTTCCCGCAGGCTACCGCTCTGATGAAAGCCGGCATCGACGTGCTAATCGAAAAGCCGATGGTGATGAATCCGGCCGAGGCAAAAAAACTGCTCAAGACGCGTGATCAGACCGGACGTCTGCTCATGGTCGCCTTCAACGGCAGCAGCTCGCCATCGATCCGCATCGCCGCCGAGATGCTGCAGAGCGGCGAACTCGGCAAAATCCTCAATGTGCAGGCAGCCGTGTGGCAGACGTGGGAACAGGCCACCAAGGGCTTGTGGCGGCAGGTTCCCGAAATCAGTGGTGGTGGCTATATGTTCGACACCGGTGCACACCTGCTGAACACCGTCTCCGACCTGATCGGCGAGCCGTTCACCGAAGTGGCCGCCTTCATCGACAACCGCTCAACGAAAGTAGACATCCTGACCGTGGCGATCGCCAAGACGAAGAGCGGCTCGTTCGTCACGATCAACGGCTGCGGCGCATCGCCGGTGACAGGCACCGATATCAAGATCTGGTGCGAAAAAGGCATGCTTGAAACCGGCGTCTGGGGTGGCTATCTGCGCGTGCAGAAGGCCGGCGAAAAGGAAATGATGAACGTCGAGCTGCCACCATTCCTCGGTGTGTGGCAGACGTTCGTGCGCGTGCGCCACGGCGAAATTCAGAACCCCTGCCCGGGTGAGATCGGCCTGCGCATGATCGAGCTGTGGGATGCGATCAAGGCAAGCGCGGCGCAGAAAGGCAACGTCGTGAAGATCAAAGCGAGTGTGAAGAAGGCCGCGCCAGCCAAAGCGAAGGCAAAGCCGGCCGCGAAGAAAGCGTCTGCCAAAGGCAAGTCGAAGGCAAAGAAGTAGGCAAAGAAGTAGATAGTTCGATATTTTCGAAAAACATGTCATCACCGGCGCGCTGCACACAACACGGCGCGCTGGTAGAAATCAATTCGATACCCGAAGCCTTCTCAGCGAATGAACGCACTGGGAGTGACTAAATTCAAGGGGAGAAACCACGGGATCATTTCGGGAATTCGATGAACTGGCTCGCCCATCTGCTCCTCGCTGAACCCGACGTCGAGTCGTGGATCGGCGCCGTCGCGGCGGATTGGGTGAAAGGCGAAGCGCGCACGCGTTTTAGCGCCGGGGTGCAGCGCGGCTTCGCACTGCACCGCACGGTCGATATGTATACGGATTCACACGCAACCGTGCTGCGCAGCCAGGCGCGCATCGTGGCGCCGTATAGACGCTACGCCGGCGTGCTGATTGACATCTTCTACGACTACTTCCTCAGCGCACGCTGGGGGGAATACTGCCCACAGCCACGTGAAGAATTCATCGCGTCGGTCTACACCGCACTGGCAGAGCACGAGCCGCACCTGCCACCCGAAGTCGCACGCGGCTTCGCATACATGCGCCGTGATGACTGGCTCGGCAGTTACGCCACAGTCGACGGCATCGCCCTCACACTGCGGCGTTTGTCACATCGGCTGCGGCCAGGCAATCTGCTGGCCGAAGGCGCAGCACAGATCGAAATACACATGGATGCACTGGACGCAGATTTTTGTGAATTTTTTCCGCAAATGCGCGCTCACGTGACCTCATGGTAAAGGCGACGCAAGTGTCCCCGCCCGCTTGCATCACCTCTCCATTTTTCGGCCGACCACCAGCATGCCGCCACCGGAGTCTGTGACTTTTTCGTCATACAACGAGCGAAGCTTAGGCAGCAGTCGATCGCGCACTATATTGCGCATCAAACCCTGATATCCGAGCGGGCGCAGGCGCGGCGACGCAAGCAGATTGAACAGCGAGCGTCCTCCGATGTTGTACTCGCGGTTCATGCGATCCCACTGCGCTTCAGTGGCGGGCGAAATGTAGTAACGCGCATTGATCAGCTGAATGCCAACCTGTCCAAACAATACGCGCCACTCGTCGGCCGTGTGGTAATGATGATGCGCAAATTTTTTGTCGATCGTGGTCGCGTACGCCTCAGCTTCCTGCTTCGATGCTGCCGTGCGGAATCCATCAAGCAGCGAACGAAATTTGTCGCTCGGCACGGTGAAGATAATCAGCCCATCCTTGCGCAACACACGGGAGAGTTCAGGCAGCACGTTTTGCAGATCAGGAATATGCTCGATGACTGAATTCGAATACAGCGAACCGAAAAACCCATCTGCGTACGGCAGATGATGGCCATCAGCGAACTGCACGCCATGCTGATAGACGCCGCTGTTGCGTGCACCCGGCAGTTCTGCAGCTGCGATGTCGTTGCCAAAGATGCCCGGCTGCTTGCCAAAGATCGCCTCAGTGTACAAGCCATCGCCGCAGCCAAAGTCCAGCATCGGCGACGGGAAGTCCAGCGTAGCGAGCGTCTTTGCCTCGATGCTGCGCCACAGCGCCACCGGCGGCGCAAACCAGTAGCGATGTAGAAAATCTGAAAGATAGTCTTTGTCTTTAAAGACACGCAAATTGTCGGCCATGGGACGGGGATTATCGCATTTGAAATTGGGGAACTGCTCAGACCTGCGTGAATATGATGTCCCGCGAAGTGCGTGTGCTTCGCGATGGAAAATAGAGCGGTCTGAGCAGTTCGCCAATTTGAGATGTGAGATCGGCTTCTTCCACGATGTACCCCTGCGTCTAAAATCTAAAAGCTGGTAACTGCTCATGCCCAAATCGGTATTTCGCGTTGGAAAACTGGCTGGCCTGAGTAGGTACAAAAACTGAAATCTGGTAGCGACTCAGGTCGGTCTATTTCTCATTACGAAATATCAACCGAGGCCTGAGTCGTTACGAAATTTGAAATTTCGAAATGCTCACTTTCCTCAAGCTAGGCGGCTCGCTGCTCACCGACAAAACACACGATAAGGCAACGCGCCCGGACGTAATTGCGCGCATCGCGCATGAAATCGCCGGCTATGTTGCGCAGCCACAGCGGGCAGCACTGCTGCTTGGGCATGGCTCGGGATCGTTCGGACACACGGCGGCGAAGAAGTACGGCACGCGCTCGGGCGTACACGATGCAGAAGGGTGGCGCGGCTTTGCGGAGGTATCGGTGGTGGCGGCGCAGCTGAACCGCATCGTCGCCGACGCGCTGGCCAGCGCAGGCGTACCTGTGTTCAGCGTGGCACCTTCTTCGTCGGTGCGCTGCATCAACGGGCGTATCGTGCACATGGAACTTGCGCCCATTCACGCAGCCCTCGAACGTAAACTGATTCCACTGGTGATGGGCGATGTGGCGTTCGACGACGTACGCGGCGGCACAATCGTCTCGACAGAGGAAATATTCGCCTTCCTTGCACAGCACGTGTCGATACAGCGAATGCTGCTGGCAGGCGAAACGGAGGGCGTCTACGTTTCAATGAGCGACAAACGCATTCTGCCGCGCATCACATCCGCCAGCTGGGAAACGCAGCACAGCGGCATCGGCGCATCGCGTGGTGCTGACGTCACGGGGGGCATGGCCTCGAAAGTACAAGATATGCTCGCCCTCACCCAGGCGCACCCCGGGCTCAGCGTACGCATTTTCTCCGGCCTCGAACCTGGTGCCATACGCCGTGCGCTCGACGGCGAAAATGTGGGGACGCTGATCGAAGAGCGTTCCGGGTTCTGAGCAATAAATTCACGCAGAACTCGGAACGCTTCAATCTGCCGACTACCTGCCGACTACCTGCCGACTACCTGCCGACTACCTGCCTACCGAATCGACTTCTCGGTATCTTTGTCGAACAGATGCATGTTGTCCATATTCATCGCGACCGAGATGGCGCCACCTACACGCGCCTTACTGCGCGGGTCGACACGGGCGAGGAAAGTCTTGCCATGGTTTTCGAGGTATACGATCACCTCGTTGCCCATCAGCTCAGTCACTTCGACTTTGCTGTCAACCAGCGCCGAGTGGATACCCTGCGGAAGGTACTCGGGGTCATGAATGTGCTCGGGGCGAATGCCAAATACGACCGGCTTGCCGACGTAGGCCTTGTACTGCGCCAGCTTCTGATCCGGCACGCGCACGCGGAACGTGCCGCAGTCGACATACACACCACCATCGGTGTTCGTGAGCGTAGCGTCAAAGAAGTTCATCGACGGCGAGCCGATGAAGCCGGCGACGAAGAGGTTGTCCGGGCGATCGTACAACGTCTGCGGCGTGTCGATCTGCTGCAGCACGCCATCCTTCATCACAGCGATGCGCGTTCCCATCGTCATCGCCTCAGTCTGGTCATGCGTGACGTAGATGAACGTGGTGCCGAGCTGCTGATGCAGTTTGCTGATTTCCGCACGTGCCTGCACGCGCAGCTTCGCATCAAGGTTCGAGAGCGGTTCGTCCATCAGGAAGACCGCCGGGTTACGCACAATCGCGCGGCAAACCGCCACACGCTGGCGCTGGCCACCCGAGAGCTGCTTCGGCTTGCGATCGAGCAGATGCTCGATGCCCATGCGCCGCGCCGCATCGCGCACGCGCTGGTCGATCTCAGCCTTCGGCATCTTGCGCAGCTTCAGACCGAACGCCATGTTGTCGTACACGCTCATGTGCGGATACAACGCATATGACTGAAACACCATCGCGATGTCGCGGTCCTTGGGGGGAACGTCGTTCACCACGCGGTCGCCAATATAAATGTTGCCATCGCTGATCTCTTCGAGACCGGCAAGCATGCGCAACGATGTCGTCTTGCCGCAGCCCGAAGGCCCGACGAAAACAAGGAACTCACGGTCCGCGATCTCAATGTTCAGATCGCTCACCGCATTGACGTCTCCGAAGCGTTTAAAAACGTTCTCGAACCTTACGCTAGCCATGAAATTTCCTCCGTCGACCATTGCGGTCGAATGCCCTGAAAAGGGTCTTAATTAGCGACGAGTATAGCGATGGGGAAATTCTGCGCAAGTTGGAAAGAGTAGATAGTGCAGAGTCACTACACTATCTGCCATCCACTATCACTACTCTCCCATCCACGCCCCCTGCTCCGTCGTCTGCAGCGTCCACGCACGAGCAGTGAGGCCAAATTCGGCAAAGGTCTGCACCATCGCTTCGCCGATCTGCGCATGGCGATCGGCGCTGAATGCGATCAGCCCAGGGCCGGCGCCGCTCATCGCCACTGCGATCGCACCTGCACTGAGGGCGGCCTGACGAGCCTGCATCGCGCCTGGGATTGCCGGCATGCGGTACGGTTCGTGGATGCGGTCTTCCATCACACGCGCCAACAGTGCCAGATCGCCGCGCCGCAGCGCTTCCACCACCAGCGCAGCGCGGCCGATGTTGAACACAGCATCGGCGCGTGAATAGGTCGCGGGCAATACCGCGCGCGCATGCGACGTGAGGAAATGCAGCTGCGGCACGCACACGGTCACCGTCGTCGGTACCATTGGAATGTTCTCCGCAACCGGCTGCCCGTCGCGCATCGCCACAACCACCAGCCCACCCAGCAGCGCCGGCGCCACATTGTCGCCGTGGCCTTCAATTTCACACGCGCGCGCCAGAATGCGCTGCCTCCCGGCTGCGCTGTTCAGGCTCGCCGGCTCAAGCAGATGCCGCGCCAGCATCAACCCTGCCAGCGTCGCCGTCGAGCTCGAGCCGAGGCCGCTGCCGACTGGGACCGCATTCGTGCAGATCACACGGTAATGCGCGCTGCGTACGTCAAATGGCGCGTGCAGCGACAGCTCCTCGAGCATCGTGCGCACTACGAGATGACCGCTATCCGCCGCCAGCACACCCGCTCCCTCACCGCGCGTCTCCACTGCGATGCCCTGTACCGCCGGGTCCTCGCGCAGCTCAAATGTATTCCATAGATCGAGTGCGATGCCCATGGCGTCGAAGCCCGGGCCGAGGTTGGCCGAAGTGGCGGGAACGTGAATGCGAATCATGATGCCTCAGCCGATCATTTCAAGCAGCGCATCAATCGTCGGCGGAATCATCACCGGCGTGGCCACACCCTTGATCGCCGTGTCCGGGTCCTTCAAGCCGTGGCCCGTCAGCACAGTCACGACGGTCTTGCCCTTCACGTCGACCGCACCTTCGCAGATCGCCTTGCCCAGCGCAGCCAGGCCGGTAGCACTCGACGGCTCACAGAAGATGCCCTCGGCACGCGCCACCTGGCGATACTGATGCAGAATTTCGGCGTCGCTCACCGCAGTGATGTGGCCGTCAGATTCGTCCAACGCCCGCACCGCCTCGCGCCAGCGGGCTGGGTTGCCGATGCGAATCGCCGTGGCGATCGTCTCGGGATGCTCCACCACGCGACCCAGCACAATCGGCGCCGAGCCTTCAGCCTGCCCACCGAGCATGTGCGGCAAAGAATCGCACTTGCCATCGCGAAAATATTCCTGGAAGCCCAGCCAGTACGAAGTGATGTTGCCGGCGTTGCCGACCGGCAGCGCCAGAAAATCCGGCGCGCGACCGAGCGCATCGACAATTTCAAACGACGCCGTCTTCTGGCCCTGAATGCGCGCCGGGTTGATTGAGTTCACCAGCGCGATCGGCGCACGCTCAGTGGCTTCGCGCACCATGCGCAGCCCGTCGTCGAAGTTGCCGTCGATCGAAATTACCTGCGCACCATACGCCAGCGCACCCGCCAGCTTGCCGGCCGCGATCTTGCCGTCCGGCACCAGCACCACACACTTGAGGCCGGCGCGTGCCGCGTACGCAGCCGCAGACGCAGCTGTATTGCCTGTGCTGGCACAGATCACCGTCTTCGCACCGTCAGCGACGGCCTGCGTCATCGCCGCAGTCATGCCGCGGTCTTTGAACGAGCCGGTCGGGTTGAGCGCTTCATATTTGATATACAACTCGAATCCGCCACCGAACAGCTGCGCCAGGCGCGGCGCCGGAATCAGCGGCGTATTGCCTTCGAGCAGCGTCACGGGCGAGGTTCCCGGCGCAACGTCGACGCGATCGCGATAATGCGCGATCACACCCGGCCAGGCGCGATGAATCTGGGACGACATGGAATAGATCATATAAGAGTTCCGAGTTCCGAGTTCCAAGTTCCGAGCTCCGAGTGAGTTCTCGGAACTTGGAACTTCTTCAGCACCCATTACAATCGCCCTGTCTCATGATCAAGCTCATCATTTTCTTTCGCAAACCGAAGGACGTCGCTGCTTTCGAAACGCACTTCAGCAACACACACGTGCCGCTGATCGCGAAAATGCCCAACATCAAGCGCACTGCCGTCACACGTGCCATCGGCGCTCCAAAAGGCGAGCCGATCTTCCATCTCATTCATGAGGTTTACTTCGATGACCTGCAGGCCTGCAACTTCGCGCTCAATTCGCCCGAAGGTCGTGAAGCCGGCGCCGATCTGATGGTCTGGGCGAAGGAAATTTCCACACTCATGTTCGGAGAAGCGTGGGAGTAGAGGCGACGCCAGCGTTGCTTATGCCTGCATGGCATGTCTGATTCAACGTTCGCACACACGCCGCCCCCGCCATATTACGCAGTGATTTTCACATCGCAGCGCACAGCGGAGGACCACGGTTACGGAACCATGGCCGAAACGATGGTCAGCCTCGCACACACGATGCCGGGCTTTCTCGGCGTAGAAAGCGTCCGTGAAACCGATGGCTTCGGCATCACTGTGTCGTACTGGGAATCTGAGGACGCCATCCACAGATGGCGCATGCACGTCGATCACCTCGCGGCGCAGGACACCGGCAAATCTTCGTGGTATGCGCACTATGAAGTGCGCATCGCCCGCGTCGAGCGAGCCTATGGCAATGCGTAAACGCAGCGCGCACCAGCACAAAATCGCCGGCACGCGCCACCGATGGAGCACTTTCCTTGAAAGTGCTCTCTGCTCTGACTCTCTACTGATCTTCTAAGTGAGTCGCCAAAAGTTCTGGCGGCAGATTCGCCTCCCCCGCAAAGCGGGGAGGCGAATCTGCCGGACAAAACTTATGGACAGGAACTTAGTCCGCCAGACCTGAAACGTCCTCGTTCAGCAAAGGAATGGCGCCGAAATCCTCGGGCTTCTTATGAATTTCGGTCATCGTCGTGTACTTGTCCGTTGCCGCGCGCGTATTTTCCACGCCAAGCCGGTTAAACAATAGTGCGAAACGCTCTTCCATCGCATCACGCAGCTTCGCGCGATCGGCTTCGGCCATGTGCCAGAAACGCTCCTTGAACGGGCCGACGGCCTTCTTGCGCGTCTTGTGGAAGAACTGTTCGTTCGTATCACCAGCCTTGCGCTCATCCACCGCATTTACCAGCAGCCATGCATCGATCTCCGCGCTCAGGTCGGCCGGCAGGCTCTTGAATGCCACCGACTGCAGCGCCGTCGCCAGATGAACTTCGATCGCCTGCGCTTCGACGAATTTGCCAAACGCCGACTCCGGCAGCGTGCTCGCACCGTGCTGCACCGCCCCTCCCATGCCATACTCGCGCGACACCACAGACAAATCGTGCAGCGCTGTGAAGTCGATGCTCACGTCAGCGATGCTGCCGTCCGGCATCACCGTGCCGCCATGCGAAGTGCCCGTGTTCACCGAAAGCTTGCTGATACCGTGCGCATTCTTCAAGTGCTTCTTATAGCCATCCATGAACGCCCGCGCCTCGTGCACGTCGCTGTTCTTGTGGCCTACTTCGCCGATCTCGCCGCCGAGCGAAATCGTCACGCCAGCTGGCGTCTTGCTGCGGATGTAATCGGTGAACATCGCACACAGCTCGTAGTTCATCTGCTGCTGCTCGTCGAGATCACTCTTGCTCAAATCAACCAGCGTCGACGTATCAATGTCGATGTTGTAGTAGCCGGCAGTAATCGCATCGTCCATCAGTTTTTTCAGCGCTGCAATTTCAGCAGCCGGACCAGCCGCGTACTTTTTCGCATTGATCTGGAAGTGGTCGCCCTGAATAAACAACGGGCCACGGAAGCCTTCCTTGATCGCCGATGCCAGCATCACCGTGGTGAATTCCTGCGGCGGCTGCTGCGTGTACGTCATTTCGCTGCGCGCAATTTCAAAAATAAATGCGCCAACGTTCTTCTTCACCGCCGCACGAATCGCCGCACGCGCCGTGTCGTAGCTGGACATACGGATGTTCATCGCCGGCGTCGTGAACGTGTGCGCCAGCGCACCACGCCCGCGCGCCACATACAGCTCATGAATTGAAGCCGGGCGCACACCCAGCGTCTGCCCGATTTCCCAGATCAGCCAGCGCGCCGCCGATTTCTCTTCGTCACCGCCGAACACGGCCTTGAATATGAGCACATCAATGCCATTCGCCCGCAGCGCCGGCTCGTTGGTCACGAGCACATGCCCGCCCTTGACTTCCACGCTGCCGCCCGTCGCGGCCAGCAATTCCTGAATTTTGTTGGACATTATTGAATTCTTCTCCGATGCGCAGGCGTCCAGCAAGTGTCATTCTCACACTTACAGCTGATGCGCCACGCCAAATTCGCCAGCCATTTGCAGCGGCGTAACAAACAATTTCGGCTCATTAGTATAAACTCTCACTACGTCTCAGCTTTTAACGGGTGCATTCGCCAAAAGGGGCAAACTTTCGACCGCCGGCGATCGGCACTGATTGGAATCCTCGAAACGCGCTATCTCCCTCCCCCTTCGGGGGAGGGAGATAGCGCGTTTCGAGGGATTTACCAACGATGGGCCGATCGCGATGGCGGATGACCAAATCGCCTTCGCCACATTGAACCGCGCCCGTAATGCTGAAACGCTGCACACACAACAACACCAAGCACCCACAGACATGCTACTTTCCCGCCCTGACTTGCCCTGAAGGGGCAGTCCAGATAACAAACAACACATCATCTGGTAAGTTGAGCACTTCTATCATTAACAAAAATCAACAAAAATCAACAAAAATCAACAAAACAATATGAACTCACCCAAAATCGTCGCCCTCGGTGGCACCCACCGCGAACGCTCCTGCTCACGCGCCGCTCTGCAATACGCGCTCGAGATCGCGCGCGAATTTGGCGCCGAAGTTGAATTGCTCGACCTGGGGAAACTCGAGCTGCCCATGTACCGCGCCGATTACGCGTTGAAGGATTACTCAGCCGCGGATCAGGCGTCGCTGCAGTACTTTCTCACCGCATGCCGCGCCGCAAATGGCATGTTGTGGGCCTCGCCCACCTATCATGGCACCGTCACCGGCCTCTTTAAAAACGCCCTCGACCACATGGATCACCTCACTGACGATGACCCACCCTATCTCGTCGGCAAGGCTATCGGCCTCATCTCGATCAACGACTCGAAAACCTTCAGCGCCATGTCCAATGCTGTGCACGAGCTGCGCGCATGGCTCGCCCCAACGCACATCGTGCTCGATAAAAATGCCTTCGACGCCGAAATGCACGTCTCCGACATCGGTGCTCAACGCCGCATCACCCGGCTTGTGAACGAACTTCTCTCTTTCACACGACGCTGACACACGACGCTGACACACGACGCTGACACTGCAAATTCGCCCCACTCAGCCCCTGCGAAATTCGCATGCATCGCCACTCCGTCGGTTTCAGAGACCGAATGATTCCCTGCAAACACCAGTAGACGTCTACAATTTAACGCAATCATGGTCACAATCAAGGGAATCCGCCAAGGGCTGTTAATAGCCTTTTCTGCAGAAAACGACCCATGGCTGACTCGTTTGCGTGAGCTGGAGGGCAAACTCGCCGCAAATGAGGCTTTCTTCACCGGCGGTCAGGTCGTTTTTGACGTCGGTCCCCTAACGCTCACCTGTGACGACATTCAACGTTCGGTTACACTTTTAGACGGATATCATGTACAATTGCTTGCAATCTTGTCGGATAATGACACGACAAAGAAAAACATTGTAGCGATGGGGGTCGCCGATGTGCTCCCTGCACTGGAAATACCCAGACAGGTGCCAACTGAAACGATGAAAATCGTTTCAATCGACGACAGTCAGAACGGCGCCACAGATGGGGCGCTCATCAAAAAGCGATTGCGAGCAGGTCAGATGGTCAAACACCCCGGACACGTGGTGGTAGTGGGTGATGTCAACCCCGGCGCACAGATCCTGGCTGGTGGTGATATTATCGTGTGGGGTCGATTGCAAGGTTCGGCGCACGCCGGAGCGTTCGGTGATTTAGGAGCTGTGATCTGTGCATTGGAGATGGCACCGACACTGATCAAGATCGCAGATTTAACCGTGCGCAATCACAAGGGAAAAGTTGAAACAGCGCGCGTCGAAGGACAGGAGATCATTTTCTCCTCCTGGGACAAGGGTTGAGTGCAGCGGACAACATGGCAAGAATCGTCACCATTACATCAGGCAAGGGTGGCGTCGGAAAGACGACGACCACAGCTAACCTCGGCGCTGCTCTCGCATTGCAGGGCCACAAAACTGTCGTTTTCGACGGAGATATCGGCCTGCGCAATCTTGACATCGTCATGGGGCTGGAAAGCCGCATCGTCTACGACGCAGTGGACGTCATCGAGGGTCGCTGCAAGCTGAAGCAGGCGCTCATTCGCGACAAGCGCGCGGAGAAGCTCAGCCTGCTGCCCACCGCGCAGTCGCGCGATAAATCGGCCATCAGCCCGCAGCAGATGCAACAGATCTGCAACGAACTCGCCACAGAATTTGATTTCGTGCTGATCGACTCGCCAGCCGGCATCGAACAAGGATTTCGCAACTCGTTGGCGCCCGCCACAGAAGTGCTGGTGGTCGTCAACCCTGAAGTCTCCTCAGTGCGCGACGCAGACCGCGTCATTGGCTTGATCGAATCCTCAGGCAAAGGACCGGCCAAGCTGGTCATCAACCGGCTCGTGCCGATGCGCGTCAAACGCCAGGAAATGCTCAGCGCCGACGACATCGTCGAAATTCTCTCGACTGAAATCATCGGCATCGTTCCAGAAGACGAAAGCATCCTCGCTGCATCCAACCGCGGCCAGCCAGTCTCCTTCGCAGGAAAATCGCCCGCAGCGGAAGCGTATCGCGACATCGCGCGCCGCATGACAGGTGAAACTGTGCCAATTCGAGTTCCACAAGATGGTGAAACAATATGGTCGCGCATCTTCGGAGGCGGGAGGTAGATATGAGCAGGTGGACTAAGCTTTTCAGCGGAGAAAGTACTTCAAGCGCTGGGTCGGCCAAGCAGCGCCTGCAATTTGTGCTCGTACATGACCGCAACGAAATTCCACCCGGAATGCTCGAGCTCATCAAGGACGACGTCATCGCCGTGATTTCGCGGCGCATTCATATCGACCGGGCCAACGTCGAGGTGCATGTCACCCATGAGGCATCCGAAGGGAAACTTGTCGTCGATATTCCGCTGTTGTTGAGCGAAGAACCGGTCTCCGGCCGCACCACCGGCCGCACCACCGGCCGCACGCAGACGCCTCGCGCCTGACGCATTATGCTCGATCGACGAATCTGGCGTCAGTTCGACTGGCTGCTGTTCGTCGCTGTAGTCGCCCTGCTGGCCATCGGCATCGTCATGATTTACAGCGCGACCCAGCGCGATCCAGTCATCCGAGGTCTGTGGCTAGACCAAGCGTTCACCGCCGTCGGCGCAGTTTTTCTTCTGCTGCTGCTCGCCGCATTCGACTACGCGCTGCTGCGCAATTTCACCCCGTTCCTCTATCTGCTGACGATCGGCATGCTGATTCTCGTGCTCGTCGTCGGCCAGGAAAGCTTCGGTGCACGGCGCTGGTTTCGCCTGCCCGGATTCGACCTGCAGCCGGGGGAAGTGACGAAAGTGCTGCTCACCGTCGTGCTCGCACGCTTCATCGCCGACCGCGAAGGTCGCCGCCCCTACCTCGAAACTATCGTGTTGTCCGGGCTGCTGGTGCTGCCCTGCGTCGGCCTGATCATGCTGCAGCCGAACCTCAGTACGGCGCTAACCATCGTCTTTCTCTGGCTCGCCGTGATCTTCGTCGGCGGACTGGCGCGCGAGCACATTCTCCTGATGGGCGGTGCGGCTGTGGCGCTGCTGCTGGCCTTCCTCATCGTCTCGCGCCTGCCGGTCGAAACGGTGCCCACCAACGACCAGGCAGCGGCAGCTGCTTCCGGCCGGCCCACCCCAACGTCCGCAGCGCCCGGCATCACCGCCACACCCGCTCCACCCACCCAAGGACTGATTCGCAGCTATCAGCTGAAGCGTATCGAAAACCTGCTCTTTGGCGGCCAGCAGGGTGAAAACTACCAGAGCGACCAAGCACTCATCGCGCTCGGCTCGGGTGGCATGCTTGGCAAAGGCCTGCTCAAGGGCACGCAGACGCAATACGGCTACTTCCCAGTGCGGCACACCGATTTCATCTTCTCCGTCATCGGAGAAGAACTCGGCTTCGTCGGCGCCACGATCTGCCTGTTGCTGCTCTTCACAGTCATCCTGCGTGCGCTATGGGCCGCATACATCGCGCGCGACAACTTCGGCCGCCTACTCTGCGTCGGCGTCGCGGCAGTGCTATTCCTGCAGACGTATATCAACGTCGGCATGCAGGTTGGCTGGGCACCCGTCACCGGCGTTGTGCTACCTTTCATCAGCTACGGCCGCACCAACCTGATTGTGGTCATGGTCGCAGTCGGCATTGTCGAAAGCGTGGTGCTACGGCACCGCCGCTCGCCGTTTGCCGCATAGCGCTACTGCACGCGCAGCAGCACCGGCGCCTGCTGCCACAGCGCCTCAAGACTATAGTAGGCACGCTGACTGGGCAGGAAAATGTGCACGACGACGTCGATGTAATCCATCAACACCCAGCCACCACCGGAAGTGCCGATCACGGCCTTCGGTTTGATATGTGCGCTCCGGCCGAGCGATTCCTCGATGCCGTCCGCGATCGCTTTGAGCTGTCGCTCGCTGCCACCACTGCAGATGACAAAATAATCAGCGACCGTCGACAACGTGCGGAGATCGAGCAAAACGGTGTCATCGGCTTTCTTTTCAGCGGCCGCATCCACGATGGCGCGGGCAAGGACGAGCGCATCAGCGCTTACGTTTTCGGACATGTGTGGACGAATTATACGGGGACGGTTTTCACATTCCGTCGCACTCGTGCGTTCGCCGTTTGGGGCACACGTTGACCGCGCGTCGCTTCCCCAGCCTGGACCCTCGGTCCCCGGTCCAGGTGACAGTCGCCGCCGTTTCGTGAAATTCGCCCCCACTGCGGATACACCTCTCTCGCGTGTACTTCGCACTCGTGCGTTCGTCATAGGAAGCAATATTCGACGGCTGACCGCCGTCGACGCTTTTTCCCGCCAGGTTCGAGCACAGCGGGCGCGAGCGTACGCACACCTCGTACACTCTACCCACTATGTCGGAAATCATTCCACGCGCCGTACTCTGGGACATGGACGGCGTACTCGTCGATTCGGGCGAATATCACCATGCAGCATGGCGCGAAACGCTCGCGCGCGAAAATGTTGACTTCGATTCCGCTCTCTTTCGCAGCACCTTCGGCCAGCGCAACGACACAATCCTGCGCGGCCTTTTCGGTGCAGACCTGAGCGACGCCGAAGTCGCGCGCATCGCAGATTTCAAGGAACTTTTGTACCGCCAGCGCATCACCACCGACGGCATCGACGCACTGCCCGGTGTTCGGCACTGGCTGCGCAGCCTGCAGGATGCCGGCTGGCGCCAGGCAGTCGCATCTGCAGCGCCGCGCGCCAACGTCATGGCCATCCTGAACGCACTCGACATCGGCGCGTACTTCAATGCCATCGCTTCAGCCGAAGACGTCACGCGCGGCAAACCCGATCCACAGGTCTATCTGACCGCAGCCGCACGCGTCGGGACAACACCAGCGCGCGCCATCGTGATCGAAGATGCACCAGCCGGGCTCGAAGGCGCACGCCGCGCCGGCATGAAATGCGTCGGCGTGCTCACCGGCCACGCACAGCTACAAGCTGATGTCGTCGTGCATCGGCTGACCGATCTGCCAGCCGATGCATTCGATCTGCTCCTCGCGTCAAGCGCAGACTGAATTCCGCGAACCACGTACACTCCACACACCATGAAAATTTTGCGCCGCCTTGCACTCTTGTTCGCCGTCCTGCTCACGGCGTGCACCTTTTCATTTCCAGATGCGCCGGCGGGGACCCCGACGCCGAAAGATGCGCCAGCGAAGCCGACCGTAAAAAAAGCGCCGACTAGAACACCGAAAAAAACTCCCGGCAAAGCGCCAACCCGCTCTCCGAAGAAAACCCCTGGCAAAGTCCCAACGCGATCTCCGAACAGAGCCCCCGTTGATTCTCCCGGCGGCCGGCTCGGCGTCACCGGCGTGACGCTGTGGGTCTTCCCCGATGACGGCGTCGATCCGCTCGTCGAGATGATCACTTCGGCGAAGACGCGCGTCTGGCTGACGATCTACATGTTGAGCGAAGTGCGCATCTTCGACGCACTGAAAACGGCGAAAGACAACGGCATCGATGTGCGCGTGCTGATCGAGCCAAGCCCACTCGGCGGCGCTTCATCCGCAAAGGCAGCACTGAGCCGGCTCAAGCGCGACAATATCGAAGTAAAAACCGCGAACCCAGCGTTTCGACTCACGCATGAAAAGAGCTATGTCATCGACAATGAGATGGTGATTCTGACGTCGAACATGACACGCAGCAGCTTCACGCGCAATCGCGAATTTGCAGTGGTACATCGCGATCCACAAGACGTCGACGAACTTGTGCGCGCATTCAACGCCGATTGGAACCGCGAGGAGTTCGTGCCACAAAGCCCGAACCTGGTGTGGAGCCCGGACAATTCACGCGTGCGCATCGACGCGCTGATCGAAGGCGCACAGAAAACGCTCGAGGTGTACGCAGCGAGCACGCTCGACGACGAACAACTCGGCCTGCTCGCACAGGCGCAGAAGCGCGGCGTAAAGGTGCGCCTCATCACGTCACCACGCGCTCCAGAAGGCGAAGACCCTGCAGCCAGCGACCTCGACAACCTGCAGCGCGCGCGCGTAAAGGTGCGCTACATCAAAGTGCCGCTCATCCACGCCAAGGCATTCATCGCCGACTTCAGTGAGCCGTCCATGCTCGGCTTCGTCGGTTCGATCAACATCACCGCGCAATCGCTCGACTTCAACCGCGAACTCGGCATTCTGCTGGCTGATGAAGATGCACTCACGCGCATCCACGACACGTTCGAACAGGATTGGAGCAAATCAACGGATCGGTAACTACTCAGTCATCCAGTTTTCCAACGCGCAACTGCTGCGCGGGAAATACTGATCTGGGCCTGAGTAACTGCATGGATTTTCATATGTTCAAAATCGATCAAGATTCCATCACACGCGCATTTGAAAGCGCCGGTTTCGACGACGTAAGCTTCGAAGATGAAATTGTCGCCCGTCGTGGTGACGAACGCGCATGGGAAGTCGTCATCGACAAGGCTGGCCGCGTCAAGGCGACGCTGGCCGAAGAAGCGCAGCATCCGCACGAACAAAGCTACCCGCTGCACAATCGCAAAGCGCTCGTGCTGATCGAACACAGCGTGCAGGTGACAGTCATGTTCAAGCTTGAGTCACCAGACGAACTCGGCGACCTGCTCACATCGCTCGATCAGATTTCCGTGCGCAGCGAAGCGACGCCGCCGAAACCCAAAGCGGCAGCACCGCCGCCGCCGCCCGCTGAACCGATTCCGAATGATCCATACACGTGGGACGGCGCAGACAGCATTTGAGAACTACAACTCTGACGGCAGCTCAGTGCGCGATCCGGGAGTCGAGGCACGCCGCAGCAGCTCGTCGGTCAGCCAGCGATTGACGGGTGCGGCGATCCCAAGCTGCGCGGCGTGTTCGGCGATGCGGCCATTCAACGCGCCGACTTCGCTGCGCCCAGTGCAATTTGCGACGTCGGTGTAGAACGAGGGCCGCTTGCCGCCGCGTCCACGTGCGACGCGGCTCGCAAGCAGCAGGCGCGCGAGTGCGTCTGGCAAATGAGCAGACACCCACGCAAACAAGCGCGCGCTGTAGCCGGGCAGATTCACCACGGCAATCTTCAGCGCACGCATCACGGCCACACACTCGCGCACCATGCGCATCTCCAGCGCGAACAGCCGCGGGTCAGCATAAACCTGCGCCACATCCACATCGAACAGCGCACTGCTCGCATTGCCGACAATATTGAGCAGCATCTTCGACCACTTCATCGCGCGAAAATCTGCGAACACTTCGATCGACATGTGCTCACCACCACACTCGCGACGAAAGCGTTCGGCGAATCCAACGCCAGGTGCAAGATCCGCCAACCCCACTCCACCACCGAGGCGATCGAGTGCAATTTCGCCGAACGCGGCGCTGCTGATCGGACTGGTGAGTGTGCCCGCAGTCATACGCTGCAGGTTGAAAATTTCAGCTGCCTGCTCTTCTGCACCGACGCCATTTTGAAAAGTGACGATCTGCCCGAGTCGTTCGGCATGCGGGTGCATCTCATCGAGCGCGGCAGCGAGCGCGTAACTCTTCACACACAACAGCGTGGCGTCGAAGGACTGTGCTTCAGCTGCAGCGCGCACCGATTCAAATGCACACAGCGCCGCAGGTTCAAAGGACCATCGCCCGCCATCGGGCAGCGCAACCTGCAAGCCGCGCGACTGAACAGCTTCGACGAAAGCTCCTCGCCCAACGAATGTAACGTGATGGCCAGCGCGTAAAAGATTCGCACCAATCCAACAACCAATAGCGCCTGCACCTGCGATCAAAATTTCCATAATGCTATTTCTGGTACCTACTCAGGCCCAAATCAGTATTTTCCGCGAAACACACTATTCTCTCCCCCGAAGGGGGAGAGAATAGTGTGTTTCGCGTTGGAAAAATGGCTGGCCTGAGTAGGTACTATTTCTGTAATTACTCAGCCATCCAGTTTTCCGGCGCGCACCACACAATTCTTTTCCTTTTTAGAGGAAGGGATCTACCTATTTCTGCTTGTCGATCATCATCGACGTCATCGTGAGTGAACCAGCCAACGCATAATCGTTGAAATACGAGATGCCGTCGTCGTCATCTTTCAACGCCAGCGTATAAAGCATGGGCAGGTAATGCTCGGGCGTAGGCACAGCAAGCTGCACAGCGCGGCCAAGCGATTTGTAATCCGCAAGGTGATCAAAGCGACCGGCATCGATCAGTTCCTTAAAAACCATGTTCGCTTCGAGCGCCCAGTCGAGCCCATAGCGTGTGTTGAAGCCCTCGGTGGAGCCGGCCGGCAGCGCGATGCGACGCAGATTGTGCACCATGTTGCCGCTGCCGAAGATCAACACACCGCGACGACGCAGCGCAGCTAGTTCACGCGCCAGTGCGAAATGCTGCTGCGGAGTCATGCCAACATCAAGGCTGATCTGCACGACCGGCACATCAGCCGCAGGAAACATTTTGTTCAACACACTCCAGCAGCCATGATCCAGGCCCCATTCAGAATGGTCGAAATACACCTCCGCCAACTGAATCACGTCGTGCGTCTCCTGCGCCAGCTGCATGCTGCCAGGAGCCGGATATTGCACGTCAAATAGCTCGCGGGGGAATCCGCCAAAGTCATGAATCGTGCGCGGCTTCTCCATCGCAGTGACCCGCGTTCCACGCGTTTCCCAGTGCGCCGAAACACACAAAATTGCACGCGGCTTCGGAATCTCACTTCCAACACGGCCCCACATACGAACCACGTCGTTGTCCTCGATCGCGTTCATTGGGCTGCCATGTCCGACGAACAGCACAGGCATCGCCTCGCTCGACTGCGAGACGTCGATCATCTTGTCCAAATCGCGAAGTTTATTGCTCATGTTTTCAGAAACAGCATGATACTGGTTGTGCAACACACTCAGATTTTCTGTAACTACTCAGGCCCAAATCAGTATTTCCCGCGAAACACGCGATTCCTTCCCCCTTCGGGGCAGAGAATAGTGTGTTTCGCGTTGGGAAAATGGCTGACCTGAGTAGTTACGATTTTCTACAATACGCCGTTCATGTCACACACGAAAATCACCGATTCACACGTACATTCACAACGGCGCAACGCACTCGCCCAAACCGCAGCCTATTGCGCAGCGTTCATCGGACTCGGATTATGCGGCGGATCACTCGGCCCATCACTTGCTGCGCACGCAGCACGCACTGGCTCAGACCTCAGCACAATCAGCAGCGTGTTCGTCGCCAGTGCACTCGGACGTCTCTGCGGCTCGCTCAGCGGCGGCTGGCTGCTCGACCGCACTCGCGGCCATACGCTCATGGCCATCGGTGCGCTGGCGACTGCAGCAACGATGGCCTGCATTCCATTTACGGGAACACTGCCGGCGATGCTGACGGTGATGTTCTTTTACGGCATCGCAGTGAACTGGATCGACATCGGTGCCAACACGCTCATCGTGCGTGTGCACGGCGACAAAGTCGGGCCATACATGAACGCGCTGCATCTAGCCTTCGGCATCGGCGGCGGCATGGCACCGCTGATCGTCGGCCGCAGTTTCGCATTGAGCGGTGACGTGAGCCTGGTCTACTGGTTCCTCGCCGCACTGCTCATCCCACTCGTATTCTGGATGCTGAGTTTGCCAAACCCACCGCAGGTTACGCAAGCGAATCGTGCGCAAGGCGCAACTGCACCGCTTGGCATACTGCTGCTGCTCGGCACTTTTTTCTTCCTGATGGTCGGCGTCGAAATCACGGGTGCGCAATGGACATTCACACTCGGCGAACGCATCGGCCTGAGCAAAGAAGTCGGCGCACCAATGCTGGCATCATCATTTTGGTGGGCGTACTCAGCAGGTCGCCTGATTGCGATCCCGGTCTCGATGCGGCTGCGGCCGGGCACATACGTAGCGATCGATCTCATTGGCGCGCTCATCTGTGCAGTGATCACGCTCGTCGGGCTCACAATGCCAAACGCACAAACGCTCGTATGGATTGGCATCGCAGGAAGTGGAATATTCATCGCCTCTGCATTTCCCAGCGCGCTGAGTTTCGTCGGCAGCCGCGTCCCACTCAGCGGAGCGATCACCGGCCTGCTGTTCGCATCTTCCAATTTAGGCGTGATGATCGTCCCATGGTCGATCGGCCAGGTTATCGATGGCGTTGGCTCACGAGTCGTGCCAATCACAAGCATGGTTGCATCGGCCACAGCCATCACAATTTTTGCGGTGTTGTTGCGAAGGCTGGGAAAGCAGAATTCTGTATAGAAGTAACTACTCAGGCCAGCTATTTTTCCAACGCGAAACACACTATTCTCTCCCCCGAAGGGGGAGAGAATAGTGTGTTTCGCGGGAAATACTGATTTGGGCCTGAGTAGTTACCTTGGAACTCGGAACTTTTTTCTGCTGCCTGCAATCTGCTACCTACTACTCTTCGATGATTCCGTCATGCGCAACAAGCACACGCGTGGCAAAGCCCTGCACGAAGTAGCGATCGTGCACCACAGCAAGTGAGGTTCCTTCGTATGCGGTGAGCGCATGTTCGAACTGCGCGCGCGCCGGCAGATCAAGATGATTGATTGGCTCATCGAGCAGCAGGAAGTTGCAGCCCTGCGCCACAAGAAGCGCAAGCATCAGACGCGCACGTTCGCCAAAAGACAGCGTGTCGTTGCGCGCGAGCGGCTGATCACCGGTGAACAGGAAGAAGTGCAAAAAACTGCGTGCATCTGTTTCACTCATCGGCGCTGCGCGGCGCAGGCTTTCAAGCGGCGTCAGATTCCGCTCGATCGTCTCCTGCTCCTGTGCGAAGTAACCCAGACGCACACTCGGGCCGAGGCGCAACACCCCAGAAATCGGGGGCGTAATTCCAGCAATGGTTTTCAGCAGCGTCGATTTACCAATGCCATTTTCACCGAGCAGCACAATGCGCTCACCACGCCGCACGTGCAGCGATATATCGCGAAGCAATACGTGCTCACCATAGCCAACGGTCAAATGATCGAGCACGAGCACATCCTGACTTCCGCCTTCCGCTTTGAAATCAACTTTCATCTGCCACGTGCTGCGTGGCTTGTCGATATGATCTTCCGTAAGCAGCTTGTCGATACGCGCCTCGATGCGCTTGGCGCGCGACAACGTGCCAAGGCTGCGATTGGCGAAAAATCCCTTGGCAAATTTATCACCGCTATCGGCCTTGCCTCCAACCTTAAATTTCGAGATGCCGCGCATATGCGCCGCAGCAACAGCCAGTCGCTCGATCTCATCCTGCTGATCCTGATACGTCTGCTGCAGCCGCTCACGTTCACGCGACTTCGCCGCAAGATAGTCGCTGTAGTTGCCGGCATAGGTCATGAGGCTGCGCGTCGACGCATCGAGCTCATAAATGCGATTGACCGCACGATCGAGAAAGACGCGGTCGTGCGACACGATCAGCGCAGCACCAGGAAAACGCGCCAGCCATGCTTCAAGCCATTCGAGCATCCCAATGTCGAGATGATTCGTCGGCTCATCGAGCAGCAGCACATTCGGCTCACTCAACAACACGCTCGCGAGCGCCAAGCGCGTCTTCTGACCGCCGCTGAGATGACGTACGGGCGTGTCGAGCGGCACATCCGCCAGTCCAAGCTGGCTCAGAATTTCGGCACGGTGCGCGTCGCTCGGATAGCCGCCCAGCGCCTCGAGTCGATCAAGTGCACGCTGATAATCGTCAATCACGGCGATGTCCGTGGCGACGGCCTGCGCATAGCGCTCGATGTCTTCGATGACATCTTCACGCGGATCGCGCAACACATCGACGATCTTCGCGTCGGGCGCAAAAGTCAGGCCTTGTTCGAGATAACCGATGCGCGCATTCGGATCGACCCACACGCTGCCCACATCAGGATGCTCACGACCAACCAGCAGCCGCAGCAGCGTAGTCTTGCCGGCGCCGTTCGGGCCGATTAATCCAGCGCGCTCGCCGGGACCAAGAAAAAACTGGACTGCGTCGAGCACACGTTGTGCTCCATATGTTTTACCGAGATTACTTGCGCGAAGCATAAAAACTTCTCCGAGACCATCAATGATTTTGTAACTATCCAGGCCTAAATCAGTATTTCCCACAAAACACGCGCTGGGAAATAAACCAGCCTGAGTCGTTACCACATGACTGAAATTGGGTGCGATCGAAGATCAGAGAAGTGTGCGCATGATGCGCGCCTCGTCAGGCGCGTCTGGGAGTGTATCACCAAGTCAGTCGCCGATCATCAGCGTGACCCCGTCATCCGCCGGATTTCCTGCTGCATCGAGCACTGCGAGCTGGCGGATTTGTGGATATGCGTACGCACCGAGGCGCACCCATTCCACATGCTGATCGCTGCTCGGCAGTGCGATGCGAAAACGCAGCGCGAGCAGATCACCGACGCGCCACATTGCAGGCGCAATGCCGCCGATGTCGGTCGATGCAACGACAACATCGCCGACGCCCGTGCGCGCGAACCAATGCACGTCGCCGGCCGGAATTCCGACAACGCTGACGTATGCGTCCACGATTAACTCCGAGCCGATGCGCTGTGCGCGATAGCCGATCAACCGCGCACCCCCTTCCCATTGCGCCTCGAGTACACGATAGTCGTTCAGCGTGAACGGCGGCGCATCCACTGCGACGTACGCGCGTACGTCGCCGTCGTACACCGAAACGCGCTGGGCGTTCAAGGGCGCAACTTCGCGCAGTCGCACCAGCGCATCTTCAGCTCCAGGAGTAAACAAGTACTGCGCACCATCACCGCGCAGGATCAGCCCATCTTCAGCGCGCGCAAAGCGATGCGGCACGTCGGACAGCAGCACGTCCATGATCGCCGCCTGCTCGTTCACCGCCGGATCGCCACCCGGCGTAACAACGATGACATCGGCGTTCGCACCACTGCGCACGCGCGCGCGCGCAAGATTCGCCGCGGTCAGCGCTGCGCGCACTGGCGGACCGTAGCCACCATTCGACGTATCGTGCAGCGCCACAAAATCCACAAAACGAATTGTGTTCCACATATGCCACGGCACGCTGATCATCAGCACAGCAACGACGAACGCACGCAGCAGCCGCGATGGCGCAGCACCCGCCATGCCAATCGCAATAAATGGAATCGGCAACAGCGGCAGCATGTAGTGCGGCTGCAGCGGCCGGCTCGACAACGCATGCGCGCCGACAACGCCGACGATCCATACCAGCAGCACGAACGCCAGTGCGCGCTGCGGGTGCGGGCGCACGACTCGCACGACAAGCATGAGCAGCCCACATCCAACAAGCACAAGATTCAGCCAATCGATGCTGTTCAGCCACAACGGCGCCTGCGCCTGCCACTGCACGAACGCAGCGCTTGTGAGCGAGCCCAGATTCATCCCGTCAGAAATCTGCGCCGCAAACATCAACGCAATGAGCACGTTGTTCGGCCCGACCATCTTCGATGTCTCTGTGCCGCCGCCAAACAGCGCGTGCAAATTTGTAAAGCCGCCGGCTGCGTCGTGTGCTAGCCACGCGCTGGCCAACACGAGCAGTGGCAATGCGCCAAGCAACGCGTGCTTCCAACGAAAACTGCGCCGCCCCAGCCATATCGCAACGACGACGGCTGGGGCCAGATACAACGCACTCAGATGCGCACCAACGCTCAGCGCAAGCCCCCAGCCAGTGATTGCCCAACCACGCGCACGCTTCAAATATACGAGCTCAACCAGCCCCCACAAAAGCAGCACCTGATAGATCGGCAACGGCGCCAGCCACGTCTTGCGTGCGAACTGCACAGCCCACGGCGCGACCGCAAAGCACAGCGCCGCAATCGTCGCTGCGCGCAAACCCAAAGTGCGCATACACAGCACCCACAGTGCACCCACAGCGGCAACGTCCAGCAAAATACGAAAAACAACGACGCTCAAAAAATCGGCCGTGAACAAATAAGGAATCGCCATCGTGTACGCATACACCGGTGGATGCTCCACCACACTGCCGGAAAACGGTGCGGTCAACAGCAGCATCCCGTTCGCTACGTTGCGCGCATTCTGCAGGCCGCTCGCTTCGTCATAGCGCAGATCGAGCATGTCTAGCCGATACACGCGCAGAAAAACGGCAAGAAGCAGAATCATGAAAACAGAAAGAACTGCTTCTCGTGCTTTTCGTGCTTTTCGTGCTTTTCGATTGAGCATTGTGCGTCGATTATTGACCAGTAAGCCTCCTGCGGGCTCCGCTTCGCCGCAATCTTCGCGCGAAAATCTTTTCCTTCACATTTCACGCTCTTCCCAGCTTGGCGTGAGGTCGGTCAGCTATTCAGATTTGCCCATAAACGGCGCAGCGGGTGTATCCGCTGTTTGGGGCGAATTTCACGAAATGACGCGGGCCGTCACCCAGACCGATGGTCTGGGCTGGGGTTGCGTCGCGCCTTCGGCGCTTTTTCGACGGAACAAGAAAATGAGTGCGCGCCAACGGCGCAGTCCACCACGGCAGACCAATGGCCAGCCCCAAAGGGGCGGTCGCTTCCCCAGCCCAGGCGACGGCGACGCAATGGCGCGCTGTCAAATTTCGCCCCAAACAGCGGATGCACCCGGCGCAGCTATGCTCGGCAATCTGAAATAAAATTCCTCCCCATGTCCAAACCATTCGTCGATTTCTTTTCCGGACGGCGTAACGATCATCGCGGCCGCACACTGGATGACTTGCAGGACCTTGACTACGATGCACTACACAACACCTATGACTATCTTTTGTGGATGTTTCCGCTGCCAGAGCGAAGCTCGCTTTTTCCTGAAATTCCTGCATTGACAGACGAAGACATTGCTGCTTTCCGCAGCAACGATGCATTGCGCATGAAGTTGAACACATCGTTCCGCATCCTCATGCGCTTCTACGGCCTCGACATCTACGCCATGGAGAAGGGTCTTTTCGTTACTGAAATTCCGAGCTTTGAAGAGCGCAGCCGAATCTGGCTAAAGACCAACAGCCCGCACTATCCACGCTTCAGCCGCATCATTCGCAGTCTGGCAATTCTCGGCATGGAGAAATATGCACACGCACTGGTCGAAGGCCTCGAACGAATTTACCTGACGCACGGCGCAGTCATTGGATCAGCAACACTGGCTGAGTGGCGTGCGACACTGCCCGCCGCACCAGTGAGAACACCGCAGGCGCCACAGGCACGTGCCGAGTAACGCAGTCGACGTCACCATTTACTACCCGCAGCGAATCCGCCGTCGACGTGAATCACCTGACCCGTGAGATAGCTTGACGCAGATGTGGCCAGCAACAACGCCACACCGGCCATTTCATCCGGCCGCCCCGGCCGCCGCTGCGGGATGCGCTCGTGCAGCCAGCGGCTGCGCCGTTCGTTTGCCCACAACCCCTCGCGCGTAAGTTCGGTCATGATGAAACCAGGCGCCAGACAATTCACCTGAATGCCGTGCTCAGCCCATTCGACAGCCATGCTGCGCGTGAGTGCGGCAAGCCCGGATTTCGCAGCACCGTATACGCTCACATCAGCCAACCCAGTGTTGATCGTCGCTGAACCAATGTGAATAATCTTGCCACCGACGGCGCCGCCGCCGTCGGCGCCGTCGGCGATCATGTGGCGCGCAACCGCCTGACTAGTGAAATACGCGCCGCGCAGATGTACAGCGACGATCATTTCGAAATCCTCCGGCTCGACGTCAAGCACCGCCTTGCGACGATTCGACCCAGCACAATTCACGAGCACGTCGATGCGTCCACGCCACGCATGCGCCTGCTCCACCAATGCGCGCGCAACCACGATGTCGGCCACATCGCCCTGCAGCTCGAGCACCTCGGCACCGGCAGCGCGCAGCACATCTGCAGATTCATGCAGCCGCGCCGGTGAGCGGCCATTCAGCGCAATCGCCGCACCTGCTTCGGCATACGTGCGCGCAATTGCCATTCCGATGTCGCCACTGCCACCCGTCACCAACGCCACTTTGCCCGCGAGAGAAAACATTTCCTGTATCGACATTGCGCGCACAGTGTAACGAATTCACGGCAAATTCCGCGTATCCACCGCGTATCGGGAGTGGCTAAACTCGACTACATGAACCCGCGAATCCATGTATCCCGATCTCGTGCGATATTTCACACATGGTCCGCACGCCCTTCCCCACAGGCATCGCCGCTGCCGATGCGTTCGTCAATGTCCTGCACACAGATGCACACGCAGCGCTCGGCGATGCATTTATCGGCATGCTGCTGCTCGGTTCGCTGGCAACCGGCGATTTTGATCCACTGCACAGCGACGTGGATTTCCTCATCGTCACGCGCACGCAGCCGAATGCAATGCAATTCGACGCGCTGCAAGAAATGCACGCACGCATACGCACAAGTGAATTGCCATTCTGTAGAAACTACGAAGGTGCAGTCATTCCGCTCGAAAATTTGCGGCGCTACCGCACACAAGACGTGCACGCATGGCTGGGCAGCGACGGCCATTTCGCATGGGAGGCGCAGAACAGCGACTGGATTCTGCAGCGTCACATCGCACGCGAATATGGCGTCGTCGTCTCCGGTCCCGACCCGTGCGATCTCATCGACCCAATCACACCGGACGAACGCGCACGCGCCACCGCCGACCTGCTGCGCGAATGGTGGCGGCCCAAGCTTGCTGATCCGCGCGATCTGCACGACGCAGAATATCAGGCCTACGCCATTCTCACGATGTGCCGTGCGCGCTACACGTTGGCTACACACGAGATCACGAGCAAATCGGCAGCCGCGCGCTGGCTGTCCGAACGCAGCGACCCGCACATCGCCGACGCTATCGCGCGCGCGCTGCGCTGGCGCCACGGCGAAAATCTCGATGCGTTCGACGCAGCGCTGCGGATGATTAGAGAGACGACGGACGACTGACGACGGCTGGCCGCCGACCATTGTCGCCGGTCGACAAACACAGGTTTGCTGAGGGCGCATCCGCCGTTTGGGGCGAAATTTGACAGCGCGTCGCCGTTGCCGTCACCCGAGGCTTGCGCACCTGTGGTGCTCCGCCCCGGGCTGGGGAAGCGACCGCCCCTCCGGGGCTGGCTGCTGGCCTGCCGCGGTGGGCCGCGCCTCCGGCGCTCATGTTCTGCGGAAAAGACGCTGCCCCAGTCCGGACTTTCGGTCCAGGTGACAGCCGCCGCCGTTTCGTGAAATTCGCCCCAAACGGCGGAGGCGCCCTTTGCTGACGATCGACTATCTGCGTCCGTCGTCCGTCGTCTCTAAGTGAGTCACCAAAAGTTCTGGCGGCAGATTCGCCTCCCCCGCAAAGCGGGGGAGGCGAATCAGCCGGACAAAACTTATTGACAGGAACTTAGTCATCCCACCGCACCGGATAGCGCAGACGTGGCGCAACATCCTGCCATGCTGCACGCTCGCGTTCATCACGCGGGTGCGCGGCAAAGCCGAAGCTCAGATATAAGTTCAGCGCAGCGATACGACCGGTCGCTGTCCACAGCCAGGCGTTGTCGTAGCCGCGTGCGCGCAGCAGATCACACGACGCTGCAAGCATCGGCTTCGCCAAGCCGCGGCCTTGCACGTTCGGATGCAGCGCCACCCAATGAATACGGCCGCGGTCGACGCCGTCGAATTCAGCGTCGCTCCACGCAGTGATCGTGCCGACTTCATCACCGCGCTCGTCAACAAGAAAGTGCACGCGCTCAATCAGCACAGCTTCATCGCGGCCCATCGAATCAGCAAAAGTCTGCGCCGTCGGAGTGAAGAATGTTTCGGCCGCCTGCTGAATGCGCACCCACACATCCACGTCGCCGGGGCGATATGCGCGCAGCGAGAATCCCACCGGCATTTCAAAACGCGGCACAGACACCAGATCACGCTGAATCATCCAAACATCGACGCTGTTCATGCCTGAGCCCACAGTTGAACGAGATGCACGCCGACCTGCAGCGCCACCTCCATATCCTGCACCGCCACCCATTCAAGTGGACCGTGCAGATTGTGTGCGCCATCGAAAAGATTAGGGCACAGCAGCCCTTTCTCTGTGAGCCGCGAGCCGTCGGTGCCACCGCGAATGGCGGGCGACTGCGGTTCGAGCCCGGCGCGTCGACACGCCTCATGTGCCAGATTCACCGGCCGCATATCGTCCTTCAGCCAGTAGCCCATGTTGCGATAGCTCGGCGTGATCATGCAGCTCACGCGTGCGCGCGGTTCGATCGCCTGCAGCGCCGCAGCGAGACCGCGCAGACGATCCCCATGCGACGCAAGCTTGTCGTTGTCGAAGTCGCGCAGGATGAACTCAATCTCTGCGCGCGCAGTGCCACCGCGCACAGCGACCGGATGAATAAAGCCATCGCGGCCATCGGTCGTCTCCGGGCTGATCCCCTCGCGCGGCAGCATCGCCAGAAACTTGCCGGCCAGATGAGCAGCGTTGACCATGCCGTGCGGCCGCGCTGTGCCAGGATGAGTCGATACGCCTTCGATCGTCACAAGTGCGTGATCGCCGGAGAACGTCTCCCAGTTCACTTCGCCGGGGAATTCGCCATCAAAGGTGTACGCGTAGCGCGCGCCAAGCCGCGCAAGATTCAGATTCTCGACGCCGCGGCCGATCTCTTCGTCCGGCGTGAAGCACACGCGAATCGGGCCGTGCACAATTTCCGGATGCGCAAGCAAGTGTTCGACGAGGCCCATGCAAATCGCCACACCAGACTTGTCGTCGGCGCCGAGCAGCGTGGTGCCACTCGCCGTCACGATGTCTTTGCCAATTGCGCGCGCCAGCCATTCGTCGGCAGCCGGATCAATCACACGGCGCGGATCGTCGGGCAGCACGATCGGGCCACCGGCGTAATTGCGATGCACGATCGGCATCACATTTTCCCCAGAGAAATCCGGCGCAGTGTCGACGTGTGCGAGAAATGCAACGACGGGCACATCATGCAAAACAGTCGCCGGCACGGTCGCCATGACATAGCCGAATTCGTCCAGCGTCACATCAGATGCGCCGAGAGCGAGAAGTTCATCGTGCAGCATGCGCAATAAATCGAGCTGGCGCACAGTGCTCGGAGAAGAAGTCGAATGCGAATCGCTGGTCGTGTACATGCGCACGTAGCGCAACAGGCGGTCAAGGAGAGGTTCGGACATGCCGCAAATTTTACGGGGCCGACGGAATTGCGCAGTCACCCGCACCACTTAGTAGTTCGTCCAGGCAAAACTTGTGAGCGTCTGCCCTGGGCGAACCTTGCCCACAACCCACATTGCGCCCATATTGCGCCCACATTGCGCCCACATTGCGCCCATATTGCGCCCATATTGCGACGCAGCAATTTCCCACGGGTGCGGTTGTGCATCCCAGACCGATGGTCTGGGCTACGACTGCGTCGCGCCTTTGGCGCTTTTTCAGCCTTGACAGGGCGTACTTCGATTCAGCCAGGGTTTGTGCGGAAGGCGCGGCCCTGGCAACGGCGTGGCGCCGATATCAGGATGTTGAGTGGGGACCCGCAAGTTTTGCCTGGACGCACTACTAGCGCCCAATCACAATCGATGCCATGATGCGCATCATCATGGCCTCACGCACACAGTTCCTGCCCCGCAGCACGCCCGAAGCGCACGGGATTCGTTCATCCGCGATTCTCGAATTTGTTCGCCGCGCGGATACAGAGATCGATCATCTGCACAGTTTCATGCTGCTGCGCGGTGGAGCCGCCATCGCTGCAGGATGGTGGGCGCCGTACGCTGCAGAACGCCCGCACGTGCTGTTCTCGCTCAGCAAGAGCTTCACATCAACGGCCATCGGCCTTGCTGTGCACGAGGGGCTGCTCACGATCGATGACCACATTACGTCGTTTTTTCCAGAATCACTGCCGGCCGAAATTTCCGACAACCTGGCGGCGATGCGCGTGCGCGATCTGCTCAGCATGTCGACGGGACACGAAGTCGACAGCCTGCCATTTCTTTTTCAAGATCCGAATGGCGACTGGGTGCGCGCATTTCTCGCGCGGCCGGTCGAACGTGCCCCCGGTACACACTTCGTCTACAACAGCGGCGCCACGTTCATGCTCTCCGCCATCCTGCAGCGCATCACCGGCCAGCGCCTTATCGAGTTCCTGACTCCACGCATTTTCGAACCACTGGGCATCGCGAATCCAGTCTGGGATCGCAGCCCACATGGCATCGACGTCGGCGGCTGGGGCCTGAACATCACCACCGAAGACATTGCGCATTTCGGACAACTCTATCTGCAGCGCGGGTGCTGGAACGGTGTGCAACTGATCCCGAGCGAATGGGTTGACTCGGCAACGGCGGTGCAAATTGACAATGCGCCAAACGAAAACCCAGACTGGGCACAAGGTTATGGCTATCAGTTCTGGCGCTGTCAACACAACGCCTATCGTGGTGACGGCGCGTTCGGCCAGTACTGCATCGTGCTGCCGGAACATGATGCGGTGATCGCCATCACCAGTGGGCTGGGTAACATGCAACAGGTGCTCGATCTGATCTGGGAAATAGTGCTGCCCGCCTTCGCGCCGACCGCGCTGCCAGAAGATGCTGTGGCGCATGCCGCACTGCAGCAGGCGCTGGCCGCGCTGCAGATGCCGCGGCCGCTGGGTTCTGCAAATTCGCCGCTCGCTGCGCGCATCGCCGGCAAGCACTTCACGCTCGACGCAAATCCGACGCCAGCCGAAGCGCTGAATATCGAACTCGTCATGAATATGAATTCAGTCCCGGCCAGCTATGCCGGTGGATTCAATCGCCCGGCCGACGCAGCACAGGTCGCCCTCGATGCTGGTGGCGTGGTGCTGCATCTGCACACCGCACGTGGCACAGATCACATCGCGGCCAGATTCGCAGGCTGGAGCGAGTCGCGCGTGGAATTCACGATGGACCGCCCGATGCTCTCCGCCGGCGCCGCTGCATGGATCGACGATCACACACTGCAGATCACGCTGTGCATGTGCGAAACGCCGTTCGTGCGCACGCACGTGCTGCGCTTCAACACAGCCAAAAATGAAGCGGAAGTCGAAGTCGAGACGAAGCTCAATTACGCCTTCGGGTCGAACGAGCCGATTCGGGTTACTGGCGTAGAGAGTAAAGAGTAAAGAGTGGAGAGTAGACAGTCAGAGTAGGTAACTACTCATGCCCAAATCAGTATTTTCCGCGAAACACGCTATTCCTTCCCCTGAAGGGGAAGGAATAGCGTGTTTCGCGTTGGAAAACCAGCTAGCCTGGGTGGTTACCAGAGTAGAGAATTCACTATGACTGTCTACTCTCTACTTTTCAAGCACCCACGGCCAGCAGAGGGTCGCCGGCGTTCATGGCGAGCGTGGTCACCAGGAACATGATGATGCCATCGTGTGGTGCAACGGCCTGTTGCACCGGGCGGCCGAGGAGATCAGCCACATGGCCGAGGTTCTGACCAGAGCGCACGAAGTCGCCAACTTTGCAGGACGGGTGAAAGAGGCCATCGTGTTCAGAGCGCAGCCAACCGAACTGCTCGAAGATGCGCGCGGGGGCAGCGACTTTCGGCATTCCCAGCATGCCGAGGTGCGCGAGTGAGCGAAGCAGGCCGTCGTGCATGCGCTGCGCCTCAGCTTCGCTCCACACGCCCTGCCCACCGATCTCGGCCAGCACAGCTGGCACGCCTGAGTCGGACGCAGCCGACACGGTAGAGCCCTTCACTTCGGAGACGACCACCTCGGCGATGCCGAAGGCTTCGGCCAGCGCGAGCGAGCGCGCGTCGACCGCAGCGTCAGTGGTGCGCTTGATGATGCTGAACGGCACGAGCGCTTCATTCAAATCGCCACCGTGCAGATCCAGATATGCATCACCACGACGGATCAGATTTTCGAAAATCCAAGCCGCCAGTTGTTCAGCAAACGAACCAGACGCGTCACCCGGAAAACAGCGGTTCAGGTTCTTCGTATCCGGCGGCGCAATGTACGTAGCGCGCTTGGCGTACGCCGTCATGCTGCAGATTGGCGCAACGATGAGGCGGCCGCGCAGCTGCGCCGGATCGACGCCAAGCGCGAGGCGGTACGCCGCTTCAATGCCAACGTACTCGCTGCCGTGAATACCGGCAGTGACGACGAGCGTCGGCCCATCATGTGCGCCGTTAATCAGAAACAGCGGCAGCCGCGTGTCTGTATCAGCGAAGCGCAGCGGAAGAAGTTCAGCGACGCGCGTACCAGGTTCGGCACGCAGATTTCCGAAGACGAGAGTGGAAGGTGTCATGATTTTTGTAACTACTCAGGCCAGCTATTTTTCCAACGCGAAACACACTATTCTCTCCCCCTTCGGGGGAAGGAATCGCATGTTTCGCGTTGGACAACTGGCCGGCTCGAATCATTATGATTGTGGCACCGTGCGAACAGCGGCCGGCGTCGGTACGGCGGAACCATGCGCAATCACTTGAAAGCCGACGAAAAGCACGAGCAGTCCGAGAAAGATGCCGAGATATTTCAGCACAGAGCCCCACGCGCTGAGCGCGGGCGTGCTTTCGGCGAGCTTGATGATGGAACCGCCGAGTGCGGGCAGGATGCCCCCGACGGCGATGAGTGTATTACCCAGCACGCGATGCGGCAGCACCTGCTTGCGAGCGAAAAGCAGGCCCGAATAAATTGCGCCGCCGGCGAGCAGCACCGTGCCATAAATATTCATCAGGGGCGGAAGAATGCGCCGCACAGCCGACTGCGGCAGAATCGAGCGATAGCTCTCGGTCAGGAACGCACCAAGGTTTTCACCCGGCATAAATTTCGACGCGTCAAGCGGCACGCTGAACATCCACACCAGACTAGCGAACCCGATGATGCCGATGACGATCGACACGATCGTCGCCACATACGGCTTGCGCACCAGCAGATGCAGTGTGCCCTGCCCAAGCACCGCCGCAACCATAATCGCACCCGACCAGTACCACAAGCGAAATGCAATTTCGCTCCAGCCGAAGCCGAGCAGTGTCTCAGATGCACCAGCGATGAAATACAACAACAGACCAAGCCCCCACATCAGATTGTGTGAGCCGCCACGCTGAAAGTAACGCGTCAGCACAGACCACGAAAAAAATCCGGCGACGACGGCGGTCAGCATGCCAATTACGAATGCAAGATTCATAAGAGTGATTTATAGCGCAACTGCTCGGACGCGGATCGGTATTTTGAGAAAATTTGTTACTACTCAGGCTAAGTTCCTGTCCATAAGTTTTGTCCGGCAGATTCGCCTCCCCCGCTTTGCGGGGGAGGCGAATCTGCCGCCAGAACTTTTGGCGACTCACTTAGCCATTTTTTCAACGCGAAACACGCGATTCCTTCCCGCTTCGGGGGAAGGAATCGCGTGTTTCGCGGGAAATACTGATTTGGGCCTGAGTAGGCACGAAAGTTTGAGAAAGAAAGAAATAGATAGAGCAGGCGGAGCGATTGAGTTACAGCTGAAGCACCGTCGCCAGCAACACGAGCAGCACGACGGCACCAAGCATGACGGCAAGTGCGATGAGCGCACCGGTAGTTTTCGAAGTGGGCGCCACCGATATGCTGCTGCTGCGCGCTAATGTGAGAGGCGCAGCGGACGCAGCCGGGCGCCGCAGAAAGACCCACATCAAAAACGCACCGACGGCGGCGATCGGCGAAAAACCGATCATCATCAGAAAGCGTTCATCTGCTGACGAGCCGGCCAGTACGAACGGCGCAATGAAACCAACGACAACGAACAGCCCGCCGAAGCTTGCGCCAGTGATGCGGCGCGACGCTGAAGGAGGCGGCCCGGACGGCAACGGTCGCACGGCACGGCGCGCGGGTGCAGGGGCAACTACAGCGCTGTTCAGCTTCGGCTTTGACTTTGACGACGACGGCGACGACGGCGTTGTCGAATCCGGCAGCAGCGCAGAAAACAAGGAGAGCGCACCGACGATGCCAAACGCGATCGGCATGGGCAACACCTCCGTACGCATGTTCGCCGGAACCAGCAGCGGCACCAGCACTGCGAGCGCAAACAGCGTAATGCCAACGCCGCCAGCGATGCGCACGCGATTGCGACGAAACCATGGCGGAGCCGATGGCGGAGCCGATGACGGAGCCGATGGCGGAGCCGATGACGGAGCCGATGACGGAGCCGATGACGGAGCCGATGACGGAGCCGGTGACGGAGCCGGTGACGGAGCCGGTGACGGAGCAACAGCCGGCACAATCACCTCAGATGCAATCGGCTCAGCCTGCACTGGTGGAATAAATCGAGGATGCGCTTCCACCACAGCGCTCGTGTGCGGAAGCACATCCGCAACCGAACGCGCAAACAAGTCGGCGATGCGCTCCGCCGTGCGCTCCGCCAGCACGCCCTGTCCTTCGATTTCGACGCGGACGCGTTGACGGCCGGCGCCAGATTCCACTTCCATCGACAAAGTCAAGCGAGTGCTCGTCGATTCATTGCTCATAGGTCGAGATTGTCACATATGTTGCGGCTACTCAGGCCAGTCTATTTCCCGACGCGAAATACGCGCAAAATGCTGTTCTGTGCTGCTGAAGCAGCGCGTCGCTGAAGCAGCGCGTCGCTGAAGCAGCGCGTCCAAGACGGGTGATGATTGCATGAGCAAAGCGTGGGCAGGTTGACGAAGGGCGATGCCGCCCGTAACATTTAACCTCGGTCAAGTCATATCTTTACCGTAAGTCAAATCATGAGCACAGCCAAGCACATGCACCGTGAAGCAATCGGCGTAAACGATGCCACGCTGCATTATCTGGATATCGTCTATCGCCTGACCTTCAACGGCGAGGCGGCCAACACCAGCGAGATCGCCAAGCGCCTGGGGGTAACGCCCTCCGGTGCGAGCGTTATGCTGAAGCGGCTGTCAGAGCGAAAGCTGGTGCAACTGACGCCGTACAAAGGTGCAACGCTGACACAGCAGGGCCGGCGCATCGCGCTGCGCACAATTCGGCGCCACCGTCTGCTGGAAATGTTCCTCGTGCAGGTCATGCATTTCGCGTGGCACGAAGTCGACGAACATGCGCACACGCTGGAGACGTCGATCAACGACGCATTCGAAGAACGCATGGACCTGATGCTCGGACATCCGACCCGCTGCCCGCACGGCCACCTGATCCCGGCGCGCGACGGCACGCTGCCGAAAGTGGTCGACGTGCCGCTGCTCGACATGCCCATCGGCACATCCGGGGTGATACGCTGCGTCGACAGCGACGAGAGCGACCTGTTGAAATACGTTGGCGAACAGGGCCTGATGCCGGGCACGCAGTTTTCCATGCGCGGCATCGCCCCCTACGGCGGCCCGGTGATGGTGGAAACCGAACACGGCATATTGTCGCTTGGCCTAGACGTGGCGGGAATCATCTTCGCGGAAATAATCTGAGGAAGTTCCAAGCAAAAACCGTGAAAAACAAAACAGACCCGCGCATCAAATGATGCGCGGGTCTGTTTTGTTCCGACGAGGGCTACTTTTTCGCCGCGGCGGCCTTGGCGATGGCCTTCATCAGGCGCGACTTGGTGCGTGAGGCTTTGTTCTTGTGAAACACGCCTTTTCCAGCGGCCTTATCAACGGCGCTGACGGCCTTGATAACCGCGATCTGGGCTCCCGCGATGTCTTTCTTCGCGAGCAGCTCTTCGGTGTTCTTGACGAAAGTGCGCGAGCGCGAACGATGCAGGCGGTTAAAGATCGCCTTGCGCGCGCTGTTGCGGATACGTTGTTGAGCAGATTGTGTATTGGCCACGGAACTCTCCAAAACCGGCTGCGACAGCCGGAGATATGAACTTGCTGTTTGCGGGTTGGAAGTATAGCAGAGAAGTTCCGAGTGTGGTAACTTCCAAGAATGCCCAAATCCTCTGCGAAATCCGTCATCCGGCGGCGTTTAAAAAATGGCCTGACCGTAGTGCTGAAGGAGATGCACGCTGCGCCAGTCATCTCGTTTTGTGTGTGGTACCGCGTCGGCTCGCGCGACGAACACCTCGGCATCACCGGGGCGTCGCACTGGGTCGAACACATGATGTTCAAGGGCACGAAGCGTTTCAACGAAACTGAGCTGGACCGCCTCGTCAGCCGCGAGGGTGGTGCGCGCAACGCCTTCACATGGATCGACTTCACGGCTTACTACGAAACGATGCCGGCGGACCGTATCGAGCTTGCAATCGATCTGGAGGCCGATCGCATGGTGAACTCACGCTTCGACATGCGCGAGGTGAACAGCGAGCGCACGGTGATTCTGAACGAGCGTGAGATGTACGAAAACAGTCCGGGCTTCCGGCTGAACGAAGAAATGCAGGCGGCGGCCTTCCGCGTGCATCCGTACGGCCACGAAGTGATTGGCCATGTCACCGACCTGCGCAGCATGACACGCGACGACCTGTATGCGCACTATCAGCGTCACTATGCGCCAGGCAACGCCGTCATCACCGTAGCCGGTGACTTCACAGCGCGCGATATGCTGGCGATGATCGAGAAGTATTTCAGCAAGATCAAGCCGAATGTGGCGACGCCAAAGAAGCGCGCAGCGGTGCGGCCGCGCATCGTCGAACCGGCGCAGCGCGGCGAGCGCCGCATCATCGTGCGCGGCGAAGGCGAGACGAACTACCTGCAGATGGCATTCCACGCGCCGGCGGCCGACGATGTGGATTACATGGCGCTCGTCGCACTCGACTCGGTGCTGTGCGGCGCCAGCGGCCTGTCATTTTTTGGCGGTGGCACCAGCAACCGCAGCAGCCGGCTGAGCAAGGCGCTCGTCGACGGCGGCTACGCGGCGGATATCGGCGGTGGTGTGCTGCCAACAGTGGATCCATTTCTCTACACAATCAGCGGCACAGTAATGCCGGGCAAGAGCATCGAGGAAATGGAAACGGCAATCTGGGCCGAAATCGAGCGCATTCGCACGCAGCCCGTTGAAAATGCCGAGCTTGAAAAAGCGCTGAAGCAAACGCGCGCGCAGGTAGCGTTCAGCACCGAAACAGTCACCAACCAGGCCTTCTGGCTCGGCTTCGCCGAAATCATCGACGACCACACATGGTTCGATACTTTCCTCGAACGGCTCGCTCATGTAACCCGTGAAGATGTACAACGTGTGGCACAGCGCTACCTGACCCGTGACAACGTCACCGTCGGCGCCTACCTCGGCAGCGGGCCGGCCACCGGCGACGCATCATCCGACGAAGATGCGGACGAATAACGCAGGTAAACACGGATTTCGTAACTACTCAGGCCGCTCTATTTTCCATCGCAAAACGCACGATTCTTCTTCCCTTCGGAAGGAAGAATCGTGCGTTTTGCGGGCTATATCGACGTAGGACTGAGCAGTTACCGGATTTCAACATATTCCATACGAAGCAGCGAAAGCGTGAAAAAAGCCCTATGCCAAGAAAATCGACAGCCGCCCGCACGGCCACGTCTCTGCCGCACAGCGGCAACGTCGCGGTCTTCGAATTAAACAACGGCGTGCGCATCATGGCGTACGAAAATTTCTCGACACCCTCGGTGATCGTCAGCGGCTTCCTGCACGCCGGCGCACGTGACGAAGGCTCTGCCGCCGGGCTGGCCGGATTCACCACCGACTGCATGATGCGCGGCACACGTTCGCATAACTACGAAGCCATTTTCGAGCAGAGCGAAGCCGTTGGCGCCAGCTTGAGCGTCTCGAGCGGCGTATTCACCAGCGGCTTTTACTCAAAAAGCCTGGCCGAGGATCTGCCGATGATGCTCGATCTGCTGGCCGAAGTACTGCGCGAACCGACCTTCCCCGAAGCCGAGATCGAACGAGAGCGTTCGGAGTGGCTGACGGAGTTGCAGGAACGCAGCAACAGCACGCGTGCGATGTCGTCGCTGGCGTTCTACACAGCGGCCTACCCGGAAACGCACCCATTTCACCGTTCGGTGAACGGCTATCCGGAGACTGCGCGCACCATCACGCGCGACGACGTAGCGCGCTTCCACCGCGAATTCTTCGCACCAGCCGGCCTGACCGTCGTCGTCGTTGGCGCGGTGCATGCAAATGAGGCACGCGACCGTGTGGCAGCGGCGTTCGGCGACTGGTCGGCGACGCGGCCACAGCGCGCGGAACTGCCACCGGTGCCGGCGCTGCAGGGGCATTTCCGCAAACACATCACCATGGCTGGCAAGAGCCAGACGAACGTGCTGCTCGGCCATCCCGCTCTGCCGACGACGCACCCCGACTGGCTGAGCTGCGCCCTGATGAACAGCATCCTGGGTCAGTTCGGAATGTACGGCCGGCTGGGTGAGTCTGTGCGCAAGGAAGAAGGGCTGGTCTATTACATCGGCTCGCACTTCGACGGCGGCATGGCCGAGGGTGCGTGGACGCTGTCGGCGGGTACCAACCCGGACACGGTGGACCGCGTGGTCGACATCGCTGTGCGCGAAATGCGCCGCATCCGCGACCGCAAAGTCACCGCGCGCGAACTCGAGGACAACCAGCGTTACTTCATCGGCAGCCTGCCGCTGCAAATGGAGACGAACGAAGGCATCGCCGGCCAAATCATCAGCATGGCGCGCTACAACCGGCCGCTCGATCATCTGCTGACCTATCCGGAACGCGTGCGCGCAGTCACTACAGCCGACGTGCAGGCGGCGGCGCGGCGCTGGCTGCACCCGGACGACTACGTGCTGATCACGGCCGGGAAATAGCACATCACGTCACTACTCGGATCCAGATCGGTATTTCCCACGAAACACGTTATTTTTTTCCTGAGAGGGTGCCTGAGAGGGTGCCTGGAAAAAGGCGGGAATAGCGTGTTTCGGTTGGAAAACTGGCCGACCTGAGTAGTTGCTGCATCATTATGTTGACCACAGGCGTCGACCTTGTTCATGTTCATCGACTTGCAGAGGTGCTGGAGCGGCATGGCGAACGATTTCTACGGCGCGTATACACGGCCGAGGAAATCGCCTATTGTGCGGGCCGGCCGGCGGCGCTTGCTGCGCGCTTTGCCGCGAAGGAAGCCGCGAGCAAAGCGCTGGGCGTAGGCATGCGCGGGCTGAATCCGGCGGGTATTCACTGGCAAGAGGCAGAAGTACGCAACGACTCATCGGGGCGTCCACAATTGCTGCTGCACGGCTCTGCGGCGCTGCTGGCGCAAAAGCAGGGCTGGCGCGAATGGTCGCTGTCGCTGGCACACGAGCGCGACATGGCGATCGCATTCGTGACAGCGCTGGGGTGACGACGAACGACGTCAGTTCCCTCCGATCACGATCGCCTGATCGAGCACACTCAGCGTAGCGGGCAACTGTACCGGCATGGCGAAGCTGAGTTTGAAGGTCAGCGTCGAGCCGGCATTGACTTCCCAGGGCACCTGCGGCAGGCTGCTGTTAAGGGCAGCGCGGGCGCCATCGGCGCCGGTCAGCGAGACATCCTGCAGCGAAATAGAGAGTGTGCGGCCCGTGAGATCGGTCAGGTTGCCAATGACGTTGATCTCAGCGCCATCGGGCGAGATATTGGCGTTGGCGACGTCGATGCGCAGGCGGGGCTGCGAGGTTGGCGCGGGCGTAGATGTAGGCTGCGCTTCGGCCTCATAGGGAATCATGACGCGCGCGACATAGGGGCTGTCTGGCAACGTTCGGAAGCTCCATTCGAGCATCGGCCCGACCATGCCGGCCGGCACTTCGAACGCCGACGTGAGCGTAAGCGTTTCGCCCTGCTTCACGACACCCTTGTTCCAGCCGAAACCACCGGACGCAATGGCGCCGGGCGGCGAGATTGCGTAGCGATTGCCCTGTCCATCGACCAGATCGACGGTGAACTGCGCCGTATCGACCATTTCGGTGACGAGGTTGGTCACTTCAAGGTTGACCTGATAGTAATTGCGGCCTTCCAGCAAGCCGATGTCTTTGCCGGGGATGATGCCGGCGTCGGTCGCCAGCACGCGCACATCGCCGAGGTTGACGGGTGCGCCCCAGGCGACGGCTTCGCCAGGCGTGCCTTCGTCGGTGTAGTCGGCGATCAGCGCATCGCGCGAAACGCCGCTCTGGCCGAGCATGATCAGCGTCATGCGCGGCTTGGACTGATCAGCGAGCGTGCTCATGTCTTCAGCCGGCAGCGAGACTTTCTCGGTGACGCGATAGCGTTGCAGGCCGGCGGAGGTATTGAGGCTGATCAGATCACCGGGGTTAAGCGAATCGTACAGCGCGCGGTTATCCGTGTTGTTGTACAGGCCGACGACGTAATTCACCATGCTTCCGACGGCCCACCAGGCGGCACGGCGGTCATTGATGTCATATTGCCAAGCGCCTTCACCATCGACGTGCAGCGCATGCACGACAAAAGATTTGCCGGAAATGTCCATGCGATCCGGGATGGCGGGCGAAATTGGCGTGCGGTTGACCTGCACGACATTCTGCAGCTGGAAGGCAAGCGGCACCGTTGGCGAGGGAATCGGCGTCGGTGTCGGCTGGGGAAACAACGAGGCGCCGCGGCCGAAGCTGACGGCAAAAAGCACCAGCGCCACGCAGGCCAGCACACACATGCCGATGAGCGCGGCGAGGCCGATGATGATCAGCAGGCGTCCTTTCGGCTCGCGCCAGAAATTCGTCAGCCCAGACAATCGTGAAGCGCGACGTGGCCGAACCCGGCGCGTCGTATTGCTGCGCGACTTACGCGGCTCTTCATCTTCCCAATGGCCGCCCCCGTTATCAGGAGACTGCCATTCATCGTCGTCATCCTGCGATGGCGGTGTGACAGCTGACATAGAGCGAAATTATAGACGGCAGCAGGGGCTGTCCCTTGGCGGGGGTGCATTCGCCAAAAGGGGCAAACTTTCGACCGCCGGCGATCGGCACTAATTGGAATTCTCGACACGCGCTATCTCCCTCCCCCTTCGGGGGAGGGAGATAGCGCGTGTCGAGGGATTGACCAACGATGGGCCGCACGCGATGGCGGATGACCAAATCGCCCCTTTTGGCGAATGCACCCCTTGGCGGGACGAAACGGCGGCGGCGGTCACCTGGACAGGGACCGAGGGTCCGGGCTGGGGCAGCGTCTTTTCCGCGGAACATGCGCGCCGGAGGGGCGGTCGCTTCCCCAGCCCGGGGCGGAGCACCGAAGGGGCGCAAGCCCCGAGTGGTGGCGGCGCAGCGACGCGCGGTCAACGTTTGCCCCAAACGGCGGAGGCACCCGTTGGCCGTCAGCGATCTGCTGTTTTTCCAAGGCGAAACACAGCCAGCAGCACAAGCAGCGCCAGCACCATACATACACAGATCACGACTGGCACGATGATGCGTCCGAATGATTCGATCGTCCGCCCGATCAAGAGCGGCACAACGATGCCGCCGAGGCTGGCGCCGACGAGAAACAAGCTGGTCGTCACACCGGTGATGACCATGCGAGTTTCGACGTACGCGATCATCATTGCGAACAGTGAAGCGACGCCAAGGCCGATCAGCGCGGCGCCGCCCCACATCGCCGCGTTCAGATCACCGAACGACGCCATCACGACCGTGCCAGAGATACACAGCACGGTGCTGACGAGGAGAATGCGTGCCGCGGGTACGCGCACAGCCAGCGGAATCGACAGCAGGCGACCAAACGTGAACGCGCCCCAGAACGTCGCGGTGACCAGCGCCGACGTCTTTTCATCCAACCCACCCTTACGCGCGTAAGTGAACAGCCAGCTCGACATGCCGCCTTCGCCGGCCACGATCAGGAAGAAGAACGTGACGACCAGAATGATCAGCAGCGGGTTCGCAAACGTGCCGCCGCGCGTGTCACCGACGTGCTTTTCGTGGATCGGGCTGGGCAGGCGCAGGAACAAAACCACCGCGGGGAGCATGGCGATCGCCACGATCCAATAAGCCCATTGGAAGCCGACGACGGCGGCGATGAGCAGCGGCGCCACCAGCGAGCCGACGCCGAACATCAGGTGCAGCGCATTCATGAACGGACCCACCGAACGACCGTGCACCCATACGAGCAGCGCATTCAGGCCAACGTCGATGCCGGACGCAACGATGCCGAGCAGGAACTGTCCGACGCACAGCACCAAGAGCGAGCGCAGCGACGGCATGAGCGCCAGCAGAACCGCGACGAGCATGAGGCATGCAGCGACGACCGGATGGCCGCGCATGCGATCGTAGAGGCGGCCCGAGATCAGTGAACCACCGAGATAGCCGAGCGAGTATGCGGTAAACAGAATGCTCGCATCGGCAATCGATACGCTGGCGTTGCCGGCCAACACCTCGATGGTGGGGCCAAGCAACGCGAACGTGAGTCCGAGCAGAATGAATGCGTAATAGTAGACAGCGGTGGTCTTGATGCGCAGCGACATTTCAGCCGCCGCCCGCCGGGCCACCGAGACCGCCTTCGGTGAGTTTGTGCATGTCAGAGAGCACGGCGTCGACCTCGCCCAGCGTAATCGGCGCGCCATCTTTTTTCGTCAGCGTGCCGGCGGCGATGCGCTCAGCGGCTACTTCGCGAATCGTGGCATTGCGCTTCATCGCTTCCTTGACGAGCTCAGCGCCGAGCTGATAACCGATGACCGGGTTGAGCGCCGTCACGACGATGGCATTTTTCGCCAGCCAGCCGGTGGCCTTCTCAGGCTGCGCCTGGATGCCGACGAGGCAGAACTTCACGAAAGCATTGATTGCACCGATGGTGACGTGCACCATTTCATTCAAGTTGTGCGCGATGATCGGCATCATCACGTTCAGTTCGAGCTGGCCAGCCTGCGCAGCGAGCGCCACAGTGTGGTCGTTGCCCTGCACGTGGAACATCGTCATGTTCAGCATTTCAGCCAGCACCGGATTGACCTTGCCGGGCATGATCGACGAACCGGGCTGCACTGCGGGCAGGCGAATCTCGTCGAAGCCAGTGGTCGGGCCGCTGGAGAGCAGGCGCAAGTCATTCGAAATGCGCGTCATGGTTACCGCAAAAGTGCGCATCGAAGCGCTGAAGTGTGCGGCATCGGCCATACTCTGCATCCCTTCGAAGAGGTTGTCGCTCTCGTGCAGCGGCTGCCCGAGGATGCGCGACATGACCCGCACCATGCCCTTGTGATAGTCAGGATGTGCGTTCAGACCGGTGCCGGTGGCGGTGCCGCCAATCGGCATGCGGCGCAGCGAATCAGCGGCAGCCTCGATGCGTTCAAGATCGCGCGCGACGGCGCGTGCGTAACCGCCGAATTCCTGACCGAGGCGCACGGGCACTGCGTCCTGCAGATGTGTGCGGCCGGACTTGACGACCGGGTCGAATTCGTCGGCCTTCTGCTTCAGCGCATCGACGAGCGACTGAATCGCTGCGCGCAGTTCGGGCAGGCGCCACAGCACACCGATGCGAATGGCGGTCGGCGTAGTGTCGTTTGTGCTCTGCGCCATATTGACATGGTCGTTCGAGCCGACGGGCTTCTTGTCCTTGCTGTTGAGCGCCACGCCGAGGATTTCGTTGGCGCGATTGGCCAGCACTTCGTTCGTGTTCATGTTGTGGCTGGTGCCTGCGCCCGCCTGGAATGGGTCGACCACCCACTGATCAGCGAGTGCGCCGTCAAGACATTCGTCGGCAGCCTGAATGATGGCGCCGGCCAGCCGTGCGTCGAGCAGGCCGAGGTCGCGATTGACTTCCGCCGCCGCCCGCTTGATGGCGATCATGCTCCACACAAAAGCGCGGTACGGCTGCTGCCCGCTGATGGGAAAGTTGATGACCGCGCGCTGAGTCTGTGCGCCGTAATAGGCGCTCGTCGGAACCTGGACGTCGCCGAGCGAGTCCTTTTCGATTCGATATTCCATGATGCGGGGATGAGTATAGCGAGGAGGCGGGGAAAGCGCCACGACGGACGTCAGTCGACGTCCGTCATTTAGGGTCAGCCGTCGGCCGTCGTTTTTCTTTCACGAACTCAAACACGATCGGCAGCACAGAAACGAGCACAATGCCAAGCGTGACGACTTCGAAGTTCTTCTTCACGAACTCGATCTGGCCAAAGAGCGCACCAGCGCCGAGGAAGATCGTCACCCAGGCGAGGCCGCCGACGACGTTGTACGTAGCAAAGCGGCGGTACTGCATGCTGCCGACGCCGGCGACGAACGGCGCAAACGTGCGCACGATCGGCACAAAGCGCGCCAGAATAATCGTGCGGTTGCCGTGCTTTTCGTAAAACGCCTCAGTGCGGCGCAGATATGCGGTCTTCAGGATGCGCGCATCTTCGCTAAACACGCGCGTGCCAAGGCGGCGGCCGATCGAGTAATTCACTGCGTCACCGAGGATGGCGGCGAACGCGAGCAGTACCCACAACAGCGGAATGCTCATCTGCCCCGTCGTTGCGGCAAGCGCGCCGGCGGCAAAGAGCAGCGAATCGCCAGGCAGAAACGGCGTAACGACCAGGCCGGTCTCGCAAAACACAATCGCGAACAACAGTGCGTAAATCCACGGGCCGTACTGCACGATCAGATCGGCGAGGTATTTATCGGTATGAAGAAGGAATTCGAGCATGGAATTTACGCCGTGCCAAACTGGCGGTCGCCGGCATCACCGAGGCCAGGGATGATGTAGCCGATGTCATTCAGCCGCTCATCGAGCGCGGCAAGATAAATCGGCACGTCGGGATGTGCGTCGCTCAGGCGCTTGACGCCCTCGGGCGCGCCGATGAGGCCGACGAATTTGATGTGCTTCGCGCCCCAGCGCTTGAGGATGTCGATCGTCGCCGCGGCACTGCCACCGGTCGCCAGCATCGGATCCAGCACGAGACAAACCTGCACGGTGGGATTCACCGGCAGCTTGTTGTAATACTCGACCGGGCGCAGCGTGCGCTCGTCGCGATACAACCCGATGTGCCAAACCTCGGCGCTCGGCAGCATTTCGAGTGCGCCATCGACCATGCCGAGACCGGCGCGCAACACAGGAATCAGGCCGACCCGATCCTGTACATGTCGACCGATCGTCTCACCCATCGGCGTAGCGACCGGGACGTCGACCAGCGGCAGGTCCGCCGTCGCATCAAGAATAAGCACGGTCGAAATTTCACGAACAACTTCGCGAAATTTCTTCGGCTCGGTTTCCTTGCGACGCAGAATCGTAAGTTTGTGCTGAGCGAGCGGATGTGAACAGATATGAAGCTGTGGAATCACGGAAGTCATTCTACCCATGAGAAGACTTTGGATTTCAGATTTCAAATTTCAGATTTTGCGCACCCTCGCGTCGCTGACGATCTTCAATCTTCAATCTTCAATCTTCAATCTTCAATCTTCAATCTTCAATCTGAAATCTGAAATCTCCAATCTTCAATCTTCAATCTG
>CANJQH010000017.1 GCA_947476335.1 Anaerolineae bacterium
AGGGGTGGAGATGGTGCTTCCGGGCGACAGCGTGACGATGAAAGTGAAGCTGATTGCGCCGGTAGGGCTGGAAGCTGGATCGCGCTTCGCGATCCGCGAAGGTGGCCTGACTGTGGGCGCCGGCACGATTGTCAAAGTGATTGCCGGCTAAGATGGAATTGCGCGGGCTTATGGGCTTTGCTGCAAAGCAGTGCCTGTAAGCCTGTGAAATGTATGTCTGGCCGAGACATAGGGCATTAGCTCAATTGGTAGAGCAATCGTCTCCAAAACGATAGGTTGTGGGTTCGATTCCTGCATGCCCTGCTTAGGTGTGTCCGGAAAGTTAGAGGGGCGCGGCCAATGTGCAAGAAGGCTCTTGCCATTGCCGCGCCTTTCTTATGAGAGGTGACGTGTGGCAAATCAAGAAGTCGCTGAAAAGAAGCCTTCGCAGGTAACTGAGATGCTCGCGCCTGCGCGCACGTATTTTCGTGAGACGTTCGGCGAACTTCGCAAGGTGCACTGGCCGACGTGGCCGGAAGCGCGCTCACTGACCGTCATTGTGCTGGCGGTGATGGTTGCCATGGCGCTGTTCCTTGGAGTGTTCGACTTTCTCTTCGGTGAGTTGATGATCCGTGTGCTGCGGCTTGAAGCTGTCTTCATCGCCGTCGCCGTGGTGATCGCTCTGTCGATTGTGGTGCTGGTGGTGTTCGCCGGACGCGAGCGCCGCTAATGCGAGGAGGGCCGCATTGAACCCCGAAGAAACGCATCAGAATGACCAGCATGTATCACCGGCTGAGCAGCCTGAAATGATTGAAAAATCCGTTGTAGTCGACGCGGATTTGGCCGAAGCAGTTTCACAGGCTGCGGCTGAAGTTGAGACAGTCTCCGACGAGGCGAGCGCCGCAGAGTCGCTGCATCTGCCGGATGATCTGGATGCGGATCCGGTCATCGATGCGGATGTGGCGGAAGCGGTGGAGTCGGTGGAGTCGCAGGAGCAAGAGGACGAAATCGTGCTGCCGCCTTCGCGCCGCAGCGCAGCAGCAAAATCGGCCAAAACTAAAATTGCGCCCAAAGCGGACGCCAAGACAAAGACTGCGCGCAAACCAGCGCGCAAGAAGGAAAAGCTTCCTGATTTGGGCGACGGCAGCGGTTACATTGCGCCTGACCTGGTCGACGCCTCGACTGAGGAAGCGCCGTGGTTTGCTGTGCACTGTTATTCCGGCCAGGAAAATAAGGTCAAGACCAACCTCGAACAGCGCATCGATACGATGGGCATGGCCGGCAAAATCATAAAGATTATTGTGCCGACTGAGGATGAGATCGAGGTGCGCGACGGAAAGCGCAAGACGGTCAAGCGCCAGGTGTACCCGGGCTATGTGCTCGTGCAGATGAACATGAGCGAAGAATCGTGGTTTGTCGTGCGTAATACGCCCGGCGTGACGCGTTTCCTCGGCATGGGCAACCGCCCGCAGCCGCTCAGTCAGCAGGAAGTCAATGTCCTGCTCGGACGCATGGAGGCGGAAGCGCCGAAGATTAAGGTTAATTTCCGGGCTGGTCAGAAGGTGCGCATCACCGATGGCCCGTTCGCAGATTTCATCGGAGTGGTGGACAAGATCGATACGGAGCGCGCAAAGGTTGTCGCCCTGGTGTCGTTCTTCGGCCGCGAGACGCCGGTGGAGCTCGACTTTTTGCAAGTCGAGCGTGCATAGTTGGATGCGTCGTGGGGCCTGGGGCCCTGCGGCGTCAGTGTGGGAGAGCCGTACACCGGCTCGTTGACCACAGGAGAATGCAATGGCAAAGAAGATCAAATCAACCGTAAAGATTCAGATCAACGCCGGTAAGGCCAGCCCTGCGCCGCCGATTGGTCCGTCGCTGGCCCCGCATGGCATCAACTTGATGATGTTCTGCAAGGAATACAACGCCCGCACGACGCAGCAGGTCGGCTACATTATTCCGGCGACCATCACGGTCTTCAGTGACAACTCGTTCACGTTCATCCTCGGCACCCCGCCCACAGCACAGCTGATCCGCAAGGCAGCTGGCGTGGAGAAGGGCTCCGGCACTCCGAACCGCCAGAAGGTTGGTCGGATTTCGCGCAAGCAGGTGAAAGAGATCGCTGAGATGAAGATGAAGGATCTCAACGCGATCGACATCGATGGCGCGATGAAGCAGGTCGAAGGCACCGCTCGCAGCCTCGGCATCGACGTGGTGGAGTAATTCAATGTCGATGTGCGCGGATTCGACGAATCCGGCACGTCGGCCCAGCGTGGGAGAGCCGGCTGCACATATGCGCCGGCTCGCGAATACCACAGGGAGAAGAACATGCCTAAGGTTGGAAAGAAATACAAGGCGGCCGCTGCGAAAATCGATCGCAATAAGCTCTACACGACGAGCGAAGCCGTGTCGCTGGTGAAGGACACCAGCATCACGAAGTTCGATGGCACGGTCGAATGCCATATCCGTCTCGGTGTGGACCCGCGCCAGAACGATCAGCAGGTCCGCGGCGTCGTGGTGCTGCCGAATGGCCTCGGCAAGACGGTGCGCGTGCTGGTGTTCGCGCAGGGTGAAGGCGCCCGCATTGCGCAGGAAGCCGGCGCCGATATCGTGGCCGATAACGACGAGTGGGTGACCAAGATCAACGGCGGATTCACAGACTTCGACGTCGCCATCGCGACGCCGGACATGATGGGTCGCGTCGGCCGCCTCGGTAAGGTGCTCGGCCCGCGCGGCCTGATGCCGAACCCGAAGACGGGCACGGTCGTCCCGCCCGCAGACATCCCGCGCGTCATCAGAGAATCACGCGCTGGCCGCATCGAATTCCGCCTGGACAAGAGCGGTAACCTGCACGTGCCCGTCGGCAAGGTCAGCTTCAGCGCCCAGGCGCTCGAGGAAAACCTCAACGACTTCCTCGGCGCAGTAACCCGCGCCAAGCCCAGCTCCGTCAAGGGCATTTACATGCGCCGCGTCACCCTGACGTCGACAATGGGCCCCGGCATCCGCATCGCCGCCGGCCAGCCGACGGATGCGGCGTAGCGAAAAATAGAGAGCCCAGAGCAAACAGTCAGGGTAAAGACGACAGCATATTTACTCTGACTCTTTAACGCTGGCTTTGATTTGACCGGGTGCATTCGCCAAAAGGGGCAAACTTTCGACCGCCGGCGACCGGCACTGATTGGAATCCTCGAAACGCGCTATCTCCCTCCCCCTTTGGGGGAGGGAGATAGCGCGTTTCGAGGGATTTACCAACGCTGGGCCGCACGCGATGGCGGATGACCCAATCGCCCCTTTTGGCGAATGCACCCATTTGACCGCGGCCGTGCTATACTCACGGCCGCTCAAACGCCGTAGACCACGGGTCTCCTTCGGAGACAATGCTGCAGCATCGCCTGCAGCGCCCGTCGAGGTGAGAGGAAGCTGAATATCTCCGCGCATTGCGTCGGAATTTCTGCGCCTTGACCCTTTTCGGGTCGAGGCGTTTTTATATTCTGAAAGGAGGTAATTGCATTGGCAGTCACAAAAGCTAAGAAGGTTGAAACGCTCGAGACGTACAAGGAGCTGCTTTCTCGCTCCAAGGCGCTGATCATCACGCAGTACAGCGGGATGAACATGTTGGAACTGGATAAAGTGCGTCGCGCAATGCGCGAGGCACAGGCCGAGTTTCACGTGACCAAAAACACGGTCGCGCTGCGTGCGCTGAAGGCGGAAGGTTACGATGTGCCCGAGCAGTGGATGACCGGCTCGACGGCCGTGGCGTTCTGCTTCAAGGATGCGGCCGCAGTGGCCAAGAGCCTGGGTGACCTGACGAAGGACATCACCAAACTGAGCATGATCGGCGGCATCGTGGACGGCACGGCTGTGAACGGCGAAGGCATGAAGGCGATCGCCTCACTGCCGCCGCTGAATACGCTGCGTGCGCAGATCATCGGCGTCATTTCGGCGCCCGCCACCGGCATCGCCGGCGTGCTGAATTCGGCTGTGGGCAGCGTCATGTTCGCCCTGCAGGCGAAAATTGATAAAGAGCAGCCCGAACCCGAAGCTGCGTAGTTGGAATTCACGCCCGCCGTTGCGGATGGGCGACTGTAAGATGCTGCGCTTCGGTGCAGATCGTTTTGAATGCAAGGAGTTTTTGAAATGGCTGATTTGAATGCAATTGTTGACCAGCTGAGCGCCCTTACGCTGCTGGAAGCCGCCGAGCTCAAGAAGATGCTCGAAGAGAAGTGGGGCGTGACCGCCGCCGCCGCCGCTCCGATGATGATGGCCGGCGCTCCCGCCGCTGCTGCCCCGGTCGAAGAGAAGACCGAGTTCGACGTGATCCTCAAGGACGCAGGCCCGAAGAAGATCGAAGTGATCAAGGTCGTGCGCGCCATCACCAACCTCGGCCTCAAAGAAGCCAAGGACCTGGTCGAGGCCGCTGGCTCCGCCGTGCAGACGGGTGTGAGCAAGGCCACCGCCGAGGACACCAAGAAGAAGCTCGAAGAGGCCGGCGCTCAGGTCACCGTCAAGTAGTGCCCGCTCTGGCAACGGCTCAGCGCGTCGCGCCGTGTCCGTCGCCAGGCAGCCTGCTTTCGCTCGCAGTATTACGCGAGCGAGACTTCACTGCGGAGGTGTCTCTTGGGACACCTCCGTTTTTTTTGCAATTGCTTGGCCTCAAAGCAGTATTTTTTTTGCGCAACATATCATCTCTCCCTCTTTTTTCTCTCTTTTTTCTCTCTTTTCTCTCTCTCTTTTAAACTTTCTCTTTCAAACTTTTTCTTTAAAGCTCTTTTCAAGAAAAAAATAAAAAAGAATAAGAAAAGAAAAGGAAAAGAAAGTAGCATTCCTCGGGCTGGTAACTACACAGGCCCAAATCAGTATTTCCCGCGAAACACACTATTCTCTCCCCCGAAGGGGGAGAGAATAGTGTGTTTCGCGTTGGAAAAATAGCAGGCCTGAGTCGTTACTCGGGCTGACATTTGACCGGGCTGGGCAGTAGTTTTTTTATCATGAACGACCTCGAAAACCTCCAGCGCGCTTACGCTGAATTGACCGTGCGCTTCGGCATCAATCTGCAGCCGAAACAGTGCGTGATCATCAGTGCTGAAGTGATTGCGCGCGATTTTGTTGCGCTCCTGTGTGATGCCTGCTATGAAGCCGGCGCCAAGTACGTGCACGTGCAGTGGAATGAGCCGAAGCAGATTCGCAGCCGCATGCTGCATACGGCCGATGAGGATCTTGAGTTCCTTCCTGAATACGAAGTGCAGCGCTTCGAACAGTACACGCGCGAAACGTGGGCCCGCATCGCCGTCACCGGCGAAGAAATTCCCGGCAATCTCGAAGATGTGGATCCGACGCGCATCAGCCGTACCATGGCCGCACGCACGCGCGCACTGAAAACCTACGTCGACGCGCAGATGTCCAATCGCATGCAATGGTCGGTCGTGGCTGCGCCGACGCCGGGCTGGGCGCGCAAAGTATTTCCCGATTTGTCCGCCGAAGACGGCGTGCAGCGCCTGTGGAGCCTTATTCTGAAAATGGTGCGTGCGGATGTGCCCGATCCAGTGAGCGCGTGGCACGAACACGGCATGCGGCTGAAAAAAGTCAGCGCATATATGGCGCTCCACGCTGTGCGCGCGATTCGCTATTTCGATCCGACGCTCGCCGCCGACGGCCGTGCGTCGACTGATCTGACCATCGGGTTGAACGATGTCCCGCTATGGGTTGCCGCGTCCGCAAGCACGCCGACCGGCGTCGAGTTCATGCCAAACATGCCCACGGAGGAAGTGTTCTGCTCTCCGCATCGGCTCAAGGCCGACGGGTGGGTGCGCACGTCGAAGCCGATTTTCCCGCTCGGGCGCGAAGTGCGCGGTGCATATTTCCGCTTTGAAGCCGGCGAATGCGTTGAGGCGTTCGCTGAACATGGTGAGGCAACGCTGCGCAGCTTTCTCGATATCCCCGGCACGCGCCGGCTCGGCGAAGTGTCGATGGTCGATGTTCGTTCACCGGTGAATCAGACCGGCCTGGTGTTCTATGACACATTGTTCGATGAGAATGCGTGCTGTCATATTGCATTCGGCCGGGCGTACGCCGAATGCGCCGCCGGCGGCTCGGAGATGTCTGCAGGTGAGCGCGAAGCTATCGGCCTGAATGAATCGGATGCGCACGAAGATTTCATGATCGGTACGCCGGAGATGGACGTGTACGGCATCCGTGCAGACGGCAGCGTCGTGCCGGTGATGAAGGCCGGCATGTTCGTCGATGAGATTTTTGCGTGAACGGACCACATCCGACGCGCTTGCAGATCGACCTGGGCGCCATTCGCCACAACGTGCGCGTGATTCGCGGCGTCGTTGAGCCGCGCGCACAGGTGATGGCAGTCGTGAAAGCCAACGCGTACGGCCACGGTGCCGCTGCCGCTGCAGCTGCGGCACTCGAAGCGGGCGCGACATGGTGCGCCACCGCCACATTGCCCGAGGCGGTGGCGCTGCGCAACGCCGGCATTCGTGCGCCGATTCATGTGCTCGGCTATACGCCGGCGACGCTGGCCGATGACGCGGTCGCGCATGACCTGCGCCTGACGCTTTACGACATCGATGTGGCGCGCACAGCCGCGCAGGTCGCCGCCTCCGCTGGCGCGGCTTTGCGCGTGCACGTGAAGATCGACTCTGGCATGGGCCGGCTCGGCGTGTTCTCGGATGACGCGCGCGCGTTTATCACGCAGCTGCGCACGTTGCCCGGCCTGCATGTGGAAGGCGCATTCACACATTTCTCCACTTCTGAAAGTGATGCCGCGAACACGCGCGCGCAGATCCGACGCTTCACAGATGCGACGGCCGGCATCGACGGGTTGCTGCGCCATGCCTGCAATTCCGCCGGCGTCTTCGCGCATCCGGAAGCGCATTTTGATCTGGTGCGGCCAGGCCTTTCGATGTACGGTATGTCGCCGTTTGATTTGGGTGATGAGCCGCTGACCGTGCGTGCGCTGCGCCCGGCACTGCGCTGGCGAACGGAAATTGCCTCGGTGAAAATGCTGCCTGATGGTGCGCCCGTCGGCTATAACCAGCGTTATCGCTGCGTCGGCGAACGCCGCATCGCGGTGATTCCGGTCGGCTATGGCGACGGCATGCGCCGCACGCCGCAAAACGCCGGCGAAGTGCTCGTGCGCGGGCACCGTGCACCAATCCGCGGTTCCGTTTGCATGGACCAGTGCATGATCGATGTCACTGATGTGCCCGACGCGCGCATCGGTGACGAAGTGGTGCTGATCGGCGCGCAGGGCGACGAACGCATCACTGCCGAAGATGTGGCGCTGCGCACCGGCACGGTGAACTATGAGGTGACGACGGCGCTCGCAGCGCGGCCGGAGCGGGAGTACTTTTCATCATGAAACACATCATTCGGAATTTTGAAACACTGGCGGATCACGAACAGTGCGCAGATCTGCAGCGCGAAGTCTGGGCCGGTGATTCGGCGGTGCCAACGCATATGACACTGACACTGCAGCGTCACGGCGGGCTGACGATGGGCGCCTTCGATACAGATGGCACACTGCTGGGATTTGTGATGAGCATGCTTTCGCCGGCGCATCAGGCTGGTGCGGTGCACGAGTTGAGCCATCACTCGCACATTGCTGCGGTGCGCAACGAGCTGCACGGCCGCGGCATCGGTGAGGCGCTGAAGCGCGCACAGGCGGATGACGTGCGCGCGCGCGGCCTGAATCTGATCACATGGACGTACGATCCGCTCGAAGCACGCAACGCACGGCTTAACATTGGCAAGCTCGGCGCGATTTGCCGCATCTTTATCCGGAATTGTTATGGCGAGATGCCTGATGCACTGAACCGTGGGCTGCCGTCGGATCGCTTCGAGGTCGAATGGTGGCTGGATGAAACCGTCGCCGACGGTGTGCGCACGATGGCCGCTGGGCATGTGCGGATTGCAGCGCGGCAGGAGTCGTTGCAGGAGTCGTTGCAGATTCAAATTCCGACGGATTTTCAACAGCTGAAGCGTGCTGATCCGACGCGCGCGCGCGAAGTTCGCATGCGCACGCGCGACGAATTCGAGAGCGCCTTTGTGCGTGGCTATGCCGTGACGGAATTTACGTTGCTCACCGGCCGGGCTTATTACACACTCACGAAGGTCGAATAACATCGCCGATATGTCCGACGTACTTTTGTACATCCTGGTCTTCATCGTGCTGATCGGCCCGTTGATGATCATTCATGAGCTGGGGCACTTCTGGGGTGCAAAGGCAGCCGGTGTGCGCGTGGAGGAATTCGGCCTCGGATTTCCGCCGCGCATGCTGAAGCTGTTTGAGCGCGATGGCACTGTGTATTCACTGAACTGGCTGCCAATAGGCGCGTTTGTGAAAATGACGGGCGAAGATGACCCGGATGATCCGCACAGCCTGGCGGCCGCGTCGAAGCGCTGGCGGCTGATCACGCTGGCGGCAGGGCCGGCGATGAATTTTCTCGGTGCACTGGTGATTTTCTTTCTGGCGTATTTGCTGTTCGCCACGCGGCCGATGATGTATCAGTACCGCGTCGAGGAAGTGAATGTCGGCAGCACTGCTGAAAAGATCGGCCTGCGCGCCGGTGATGCAATCAAATCAATTGACGGCCGCGCGATGCTGCAGCGCATCGAGTATTCATCGGCGACTGAACCGCGCGAGCTGAGCCATCAGGTGCTGCGCGATGCAGTGCTGGCCAGTGAAGGACGCGAGATCGAAGTCGTCGTCCTGCGTCCACAGGACGCGACGCAGCGTGCAAATGAAAGCGAAGTGACGCTGCATGCGACGGTGCCGGGCGGATTGAATCGTGAGGCACCGCTGGGCATTCGGCTTTCGTACCAGCTGCTGCAGGTCGAGCGTGTGCCGTACACCGTAGGCGAAGCAGCCAGTCGTGCGGTTGCGGACATCGGACGCATCGTTAACACCATCATTTCGCTGCCAACGGAAATTGCGCGGCGCGGCATGTCACTCGAACAGGCGCGGCCGGTGAGCGTGATTGGCATGACGCAGATGGGCGTCAGCATGATTCAGCACAGCGACGTCGAAGGCTACTTCTCGTTCGTGTGGTTCGCCGGCTTCATCAGCTTCGCGCTGGGCATGACGAACCTGCTGCCGTTGCCCGCGCTCGATGGTGGGCGCATCGTCTTCGTGCTGATCGAATGGATCCGCGGCAAGCGCATCGATCCAAAGGCGCAGCAGTGGGTGCATGGCATGGGCTTTGCTGTGCTGATCGGCTTGTCGCTGCTGATCATGTTTCTAGACATCGTGCGGCCGATCGTTCCGACGCGCTGACGGAAAGACGGCATCGGGCGCATCCACTGTTTGGCGCAGATTTCGCGAAATAGACCGGCCGTCACCCAGACCGATGGTCTGGGCTGGGGCTGCGTTGCGCGTTCGGCGCTTTATCAGCCCTGAAAGGGCATACTTCGTTTTCGCCAGGGTTTGCGCTGCAGGCGCGGCTCTGGCAATCACGGCACGCAGAAATTTTGCCCCAAACGGCGGGTGCACCCAAACGCCAAACAATCGGGTGCATTCGCCAAAAGGGGCAAACTTTCGACCGCCGGCGATCGGCACTGATTGGAATCCTCGAAACGCGCTATCTCCCTCCCCCGAAGGGGGAGGGAGATAGCGCGTTTCGAGGGATTTACCAACGATGGGCCGCACGCGATGGCGGATGACCCAATCGCCCCTTTTGGCGACTGCACCCAAACAATCAGCTGCGCACATCTCGTGCGATGATGGACGGGCATGCCGAAGAAAAAGGAAAAGTCCCTGGGCTTTGATGAAGCACTGATGCAGATGGATGGCGTTGAAGCGCCGAATGATGAAGCGCTGTGTGCGCTCTCAGGTGCGGGCGCTGAGCAGCAGCCGGCATTCGAAAAAATGTGGCGCACGCTTGACGCCGATCGCCGCACAGCGATTTGCGATCGACTCATCGAAATCGCGCACGACGATGTCGAGATGGAATTCACGCTGGTCTTTCGCATTGGGCTGCGCGACGCCGATGCGCGCGTACGCCTCGCGGCTGCGCACGGCCTGTGGGAGGAAGCGTCGCCGGATGTGATTACGCCGCTTGTTCAGGTGCTGCGCACCGATGCGGATCTCAAGGTGCGCGCCGCTGCTGCGCAGTCGCTCGGTCATTTTCTCTACGCCTCTGAAATTGAAGAACTGAGCGCAGTGCGCGGCCGGGAAATTTACAGCGCGCTGTTGATGACGCTGCGCCGCACCGATGATGAGTCGTCGCTGTATCAGCGTGCGTTGGAGTCGATCGCCTACTCCGGCACGGTCGATGTAGATTTCTTTTTGCGCAGTGCCACCGCCTCGGATGACGCAGGTCTGAAGATGAGCGGGGTGATCGGGATGGGCCGCAGCAACAATCATGAATATCAGTCGCTCGTGCGCGCTGAGCTGCATCATGTGTCGCCGCATGTGCGTCGTGAAGCCGCACGCGCGGCGGGCGAACTCGAGGACGTCGATGCGGTGAAAGATCTCGCTGAGCTGATCGACGATTCAGAGCGGGCTGTGTGCGAGGCTGCGCTGGAGTCTTTGGCACAGGTTGGCAGCTTCGATGCCAAGCGCATCATCGAATCGGTGATCGCGTCAGCCGATGATGATCTCAAGGAAAAAGCGGAAGAAGCACTGCAGATGTATGAAATGCTGCACGGCGATTTCGACTTCAATGTGAACATCTTCGATGAAGAGTCGCGCACTTCTTTTCATGCATTGAACGCTGTGAAGATGCTCAAGTTTGGCCGTGGTGGCGCAGCGAAGAGCGACAAATAACTTTGACTTGTCGCTCTTCGAAGCTGCCATGCCTAAATCCATTCACACACGCGACCGTGCCTTATCTCTTGTTGCACTGCTGATCGCTGCTCTGGCGGCGGCGGCGTGCTTTGGCCTGCGCTCGGCGCAGTCACTAGACGCGCGCGGGCGTGAGGCAGAATTTCCGCAGCCCATCTTCGGCGCCGGACAACTGCAGCTCGGTGTGAATGCGGCGCTCGACCAGTACGACGATGCAACGCTGGCTGCGCGCCTGGATTTGCTGCGCACAGCCGGCGTGCGTGCAGTGCGCCAGGAATTTCGCTGGAACGACATCGAGCCGCAGCGTGGGAAATGGAACTGGGCGGTGAGCGATCGCATCGTCGCGGCAATGCGCGCGCGCGGCATGCGCCTGCTGCCGGTGTTGTGGACCACGCCGGTCTGGGCGCGTGGCGATTCCGGCTCGGCGGCAGCGCCTGCGCGCGAGACTGCGCCGCCGCGTGACCCGGCTGACTTTGCACGCTTCGCCGGCGCGTTCGCCCAACGCTACGCAGATTCCGGCGTCCTGCTCGCGTATCAGATCTGGGATGAGCCAAATCTTTCCTCTGCGTGGGGCGACGGACTGGTGAATCCGACGCTGTATCTGCAGATGCTGCAGGCGGCGCGCACAGCGATTCGTGCGGTGGATTCGAGCGCAGTAATTGCTCTGGCAGCCCTCGCGCCGACGGTTGAGCAGAGCATGGTGAATCTCGCACCGCAGACATATCTGCTGAGGCTGTACCAACTTGGTGGGCATCAGGCCTTCGATGTCGCGGCGGCCAAGCCATTTGGCTTTGACCTGCCGCCGGATGATCGGCGCGTCGATGCCGGCGTGCTGAACTTTTCGCACGTGATTCTGATGCACGAAGTGATGGTTGCGCATGGCGAAGGGCACAAGGCGATTTGGGCGGCGCAGTTCGGATGGAACGCGCTGCCGGCCGGGTGGGATGGCGATGCGTCGATCTGGGGCAATACTACCGAGGCGCAGCAGGCGGAGTACACGCAGCGTGCGGTGCAGCGTGCTGCGCGGGAATGGCCGTGGATGGGTGCGATGTTCCTCGAAAATCTCGAGCCGCGGGCGCGCATTGAATCGCCGGCACGCGATGCAATGTGGGGCTTTGCGCTGCTGAATCTCGATGGCCGCGCGCGTGCGCTGCTTGATGTGTTTGCCGCTGCGCAGGCCGCTGCCGCTGCTGCGCCACGCGCCGGCCTTTTTGCCGAATGCCGCTGGCCGCAGAGCCTTGCGCGCACGCTGCGCCTCGAGAACCTCATCACTGCGCTGCCCGAAGTCACTGCGTCGCCGCCGGATTGTCGTGCGCCGAATCCGCGGGCGCAGTTCACTGACGGCTGGCGCTTTGACCAGCTCGGTGCAGATATTCCGGATCGGCCGGATGCGAAAGTAAGTGTGCGTTTTCATGGCGACGCGTTTGCGTTGCTGGTGCGGCGCGCGAATTACCGCGCATATACGTATGTCGCCATCGATGGGAAACCGGCGAACAAATTGCCGATCGATGCGAATGGTGCGTACTTAATCATGACTGCGCCGAATCTTGTGCCGGTGATCGAGACGATCGAAGTGGCGAGTGGGCTTGGGCCTGGCGAACACGTGGCTGAGATTACGGTTGCGCGTGGCTGGAATCAGTGGGCGTTGATCGGCTGGAGTGCGCGCATGGCTGCGCCTGCAGGCTACGTGCAGGCAATCGCGGCTGCGGCGCTGGTGGCTGTGGCGGCGCTGATCGGCTGCGTCACCGTGGCGCGGCGTGCGCGCTGGGGTGACGCATTGCGCGCGCTGCGCGGCGAGCCGGCGTCGATGGCGCGCGCTGCTGTGGTGGCGGTGCTGCTGTGGGTGACGTCGAGCTGGACGTGGGCGAGCGACGCTGCGACGGCGTGGCGCAACTTCGGCCTGCCGGCGCAGCTGGCCGTGAGCGGAATTGCGTCGGGCATATTGTTCTGGTCGCCGGCACTGGTGCTGAGCATTGCCGCAGTGGTTGTGCTGACGATGCTGGTGCTGCGGCGGCTGGAGATTGGGCTGACGCTGGCGGCGTTTTTCGTACCATTCTTTTTGTTGCCGCAGAAAATATTTGAACGCAGTTTTCCGATGGTGGAAATTCTTGTGGTGCTGTGCGTGGCATCGTTGATGCTGCGTGAAATTTCTGCACGCAGACGCGGCGAAAAATTGAAATGGGCGCTGCGGCTGACGCTGCTGGATGTGGGCGTATTCGGGCTGATGATCGTCGGTGTGCTGTCGACGCTGCAGGCGCAGGAACAAGTACTGGCATGGCGTGAGCTGCGGCTGGTGATTGTCGAGCCGGCGTTGTTGTATCTGGTGATGCGTGCGGCGAAATTAAATGATGAAGCACGCAGCATGATCATCAGCGCATTTGTAGCAGGAGCGGCTGCGATTGCGGTCGTCGGCCTGGTGAATTACGTGCGAGGTGATCGTTTCGTGGCTGAATTCGGCCTTCCGCGCATCAAGAGTATTTATGGATCCGCGAATAATGATGCGCTGTATCTGGCGCGCGCGCTGCCGTTTGCGTTGGTCGGGCTGACGCATGTGCGTAGCGGGCGGCTGCGACAAATGGCGATGGCGGCGGCGGTTGTCGTGATTGGTGCGGCGCTGTTGTTGACGCAGTCGCGTGGTGCGCTGCTGCTGGGCGTGCCGGCGATGAGTGTGGCGCTGCTGGTGATGGCGGGTGGGCGCAGCCGCGCAGCTGGAATTGCGCTGGCCGCGATTGCGGCGCTGGGGATGGGCGCGCTTGTGAGCGGAGCGGCGGCGCCGCTGGTGGCGGGCACGCGGCTGGCAAATGCGTTCGACCTGACGAACGGCACCGGCTTCTTTCGGCTCAATGTGTGGCAGAGCGCGTGGCACATGTTTCTGGATCATCCGTGGCTGGGTGTGGGGCCGGACAATTTCCTTTACGCGTACCGCGGTTTTTATATTCTGCCGGCGGCGTGGCAGGAGCCGAATCTGTCGCACCCGCACAACTTTGTGCTGGACTGGCTGACGCGCTTCGGTGTGTTTGGTGGCGTCACTGCTGCAGCGCTGCTGGGTGGCTTCGCGCAGCAGATCCGCCGCAGATTGCGGGAGCCGGGCCTGCGCCTGCTTGCGCTCGGCTGCGTCGGTTTGCTCGCTGAAGTGCTGGTGCATGGGCTCGTCGACCATTCGTTTTTCCTGGCCGATCTGATGTACGCATTTCTTCTGGCGGCGGCGCTGCTGGCGTAGGTGGACATGATTTCGTCGAATAAACGCGCCCTATTAAGTTAGCACTGCTAATGAAATTGGACTATAGTTCGCGGCTTATGAGTTTATCTACAAGTGCGGCGAAAATTTCGCATGCGCACGAAGAAGACGCAGATCCGAAATACAAATGGAAAGTGCTGATCGCAGTGATGTTCGGCATTTTTATGATCATTCTGGACAGCACTGTAGTGAATGTGGCGTTTCAGACGCTGCGCAATGAATTTGGCCGGCCGCTTGCGGACACGCAGTGGGTGCTGAGCATTTACGTGCTGGCGCTGGGCATTACGACGCCGGTGACAGGTTATCTTGGCGATCGCTTCGGCACCAAGTACATATATCTGATTGGGCTGGCGATGTTTGCGTTTGGCTCGCTGCTATGTGGCATTGCGCCGACGCTGCCGCTGCTGATTGCAGCGCGCGCGTTGCAGGGCATTGGCGGTGGATTGGCGCAGCCCTTGTCTGCGGCGATGCTCTATCGCGCATTTCCCATGCGTGAAATCGGCAAGGCGCTCGGTATCTTCGGCATTGTGCTGACGGTTGCGCCGGCGCTGGGTCCGATCCTCGGCGGACTGCTGGTGGACGCCAATTTGTGGCGCGCGATTTTCTTTTTGAATCTACCGGTCGGAATTACAGGTGTTTTTCTCGGCTTGCGTTTTCTGAAAAATGACAAGGCAGCGGTTAAACCGGCATTTGACCCACTTGGTCTGGTGCTGGCCGTCGTCGGCTTTGGCTCAGTGTTGTACGCAGCGAGCGTTGCAGAGTCGAGTGGCTGGGCTGATCCGTCGACGTTGAGTTTCTTTGCCGTCGGTGTGGTGTCGCTGATCGCATTTGCCATTGTTGAGTTGAAGGTGGTGAAGGAACCGCTGCTGAATTTGCGGCTGTTCGGGAAGCGTGTGTTTTTGAATGCCACGTTGATCGGCTACGTAGCGACGGTGGCGCTCTTCGGCGCCGAGTTTCTGATGCCGGTGTATCTGCAGGCGCTGCGTGGACGCACGGCACTTGAAGCTGGCATGACGTTGCTGGCGGTGGCGGCTGCGTCGGCGATTACGACGCCGCTGGCTGGTCGTCTGTACGACAAGATCGGGCCGCGGCCGTTGGTGGTGGTTGGCTTCGCGCTGTTGTGTGTGAACACGTGGCAGCTTGCGCAGCTGGAGGCGCTGACGCCGATTACGACGATTCTGGGCCTGCTGTTTATCCGTGGTCTGGCGGTGGGACTGACATTGCAGACGACGTTTACGACGGCGCTGGGTGCGGTGCCCCGAGAGCAGCTGGCGCGCGGTTCGTCGCTGCAGAACAGCACGCGTTTCGTTGTGCAGGCGTTGGCGGTGGCGGCACTGGCGACGGTGCTGACGAGCAGTTTGTCGCCGGCTATGCGTGAGCAGCAGGAAAAGGCGCGTGAAGCTGCGCCCATGGTGAAATCCACGGCGCGTTTCGGCATCTGCGAGACGCCGGGCGTGGCTGCTGAGGACAACGTGCCGGAGTCGGCGCGTGCGGCGCTGGCGGGCGTGCCGGAAGCGCAGCGTGCGGCTGCGTTGGCGAAGATCCGTGCCGGCCTGCAGACGATCTGTGACGAGAACATTCAGGGTTTTGAAAACACATATCGCATCACGTTTTATGCGTCATTGGTGGCGTTGTTGCTCGGTCTGTTCCTGCCGGGATGGCCGGCGAAGTGGGCGGGCCGCTCTGGGCAGCAGGGTGCGCCGCCGGCGCCGTCGGGCGGCCATTGAGTTGAATTGAGTTGAGCAGCGATTGAGTCGAGCAGCGATTGAGTCGAGCAGCGATTGAGTCGAGCAGCGATTGAGTCGAGCAGCGATTGAGTCGAGCAGCGATTGAGTCGAGCTGACTGACGCTGACAAGCAAACCCGGCTTCTTAGAAGCCGGGTTTGCTTGTTCATGCTCGTCAGCGTTTGTCAGCTTCGCGCGCGCACCTTCGGCACGCTGATGCGCTGCGTGCGATAAATACTGCGGTGGCCGGATGCGAGATATGCGAGCGCGCAGATTGTCAGCGCATACACCAGCGCGCCGCCGCCGAAGAGTTCGACGCTCATCAGCACACAGGCGAGCGGCGTGTTGCTCGCACCGGCGAACACCGCGACGAACCCCAGCATTGCCATGAACGCTGGATCGACGCCGAGTGCTCGTCCGAGCACATGTCCCAGCGTTGCGCCGATGACGAACAGCGGCGTCACTTCGCCGCCAAGGAATCCGCTGCCGAGCGTGATCGCGGTGAAGATCAGCTTCGCTGCAAAAGCCCATGCGATGACATCTTCACCGCGCACGCTGCGCTCGATGAGCGGCAGGCTCAGCCCGAGAAAATCGCGCGAGCCGACGATGGCCGTCAGCGCCAGCACGATGATGCCGCCGGCGACCGGCCGCAGCCAAGGCTGCGCGATGCGGCCGCTCCAGCGCTTTACCGCGTGCGTGAGCTCGATGAAGGCCAGCGCCGCCAATCCGCAGGCGATGCCGGTGAGCGCAACCTTCACCAGCAGCAGCGCATCGAGGCCCGTTGTCGGTAGTGTTGGATAGTGCGCGTGTGGCACGCCGAGCGAGCGCGCGACGAGGTCGCCGACACAGGCGGCGACGAGGCAGGGTATGAGCCCTTCGTAGCGGATGCGCCCGAGCGACTGCACTTCCATGCCGAAGACAAAGCCGGCGACGGGCGTGCCGAACACGGAGCCGAAGCCGCCGCTGATGCCGGCCATGAGCATGAGTCGACGATCATGGCGATCGAGGCCGAGCGCTTGGCGCAGCGCGTCGGCGAGCGAAGCGCCCATCTGCAGTGCGGTGCCTTCGCGCCCGGCCGAACCACCGAAAAAATGCGTGACCACGGTGCCGAGCAGAATCATCGGCGCCATGCGGCGCGGGATGCGCGACTGATTGCTGTGGATCTCTTCGATCACGAGGTGATTGCCCTGCGCAGCATCACCAGCGAAGCGCTGATAGACAAAGCCGAGTAATGCGCCTGCGACAGGCAGGCCGAGGATGATCCACGGATTCGCCTCGCGCACACGCGTGGCCCACGCCAGGCTGAAAAGAAAAACCGTCGATGCCAGACCCGCGAGTGCGCCAACTGCACCGCCGAGCAGCGTCCATTTCACGAGCATGCGCATGGCTGCAAAATGGAAGACTGTGTTGAATGGCGTGTTGGATCCAGGAGTGTTCATGATGCAAAGCAGAGTAACTACTCAGTCTGTAACTACCCAGGCCCAAATCAGTATTTCCCGCGAAACACACTATTCTCTCCCCCTTCGGGGGAGAGAATAGTGTGTTTCGCGTTGGGAAAATGGCTGGCCTGAGTCGTTACCTCAGTCCTCGATTGATATTTTCTGCGAAGCACGCGATTCTTTTGGAAGCAGGAAGAATTGCGTGTTTCGCGATGAGAAATAGACCGGCCTGAGTCGTTATAAAGTGGAAGAATATCTCACCGGGTATCTCACCGGGTATCTCACCGGAAGGATAGCTGGGTTGAGTACACTCGCCGCGTGCAACGTCTTCGTGTTTTCTGGCTGTTCGTGTTGTGCGAATGGGTGCTCATGATGTCGCTGCGCCCGCCATGGAGTGCGCCTGCACTGGCGCAAGTTCGTTCGCCGCTTAGTATGCCCATTCGAACTGTAGCGCCGGTGGAATTGCCCGACACGCTGTTCACTGACCGGTTCGGCCGCGCCGTTCATCTGCGCGATTTGCGCGGGCGCGTAACGCTGATAGCGTTTAGCAATGTGCGCTGCGTGGAGCAAAGCGCTTGCGTGAATCCGGTCGCGGAATATGCCGCAGTGAAGTCTGCCCTCGGCATGCGTGCACACGATGTCGCCTTCGTTTTTGTTGGTGTTGACCCGCGCGCGGATGCGCCGGTTGCGCTGAATGCGTATCTCGGCGCGGATGCGGATTTACTCGGCTGGAACGCGGAGACGGCTGTGCTGCGCGCGCTTACACTGCGCTTTGGTGTGCACATGAACGAAGCGGACGGCATTCTGCTCGCGCACGCGCCGTTCGTGTACCTGCTCGACGAACAGGTGCGGCTGCGCGTCTTCGTTCCGAAGGAGGCGCATCGCGATGAACTGATCGCCGAGGTGCGTGCGCTGCTGGATCACGTGTGGTGAGTGTTACTGTGCCGGCAAAAATTTGCGAATGTCCTGCGCGATGATCTCAGCCGGTGATTGGAAAGGATAGGTCAGCTGCCACTTGTTCTGTGCATCGAACAGATACATGAAACTCGTGTGCGCCACCGAGTACGAGCCGCTCTTCGCATCCGGTTTTTGTTTTTCGTACGAAGCATCGAACTGGTCGGTGATGCTGCGGATGCGCGCATCTGGTCCCGTGAGGCCGATGAATTTCGAATCGAATACGGCGAGGTAGCGCTGCATCACTTCGGGTGTGTCGCGCGCCGGGTCGATCGACACCAGCACAAATGCGACGCGATCGGCGTCGGCGCCCAGATTGCGTTTGATCTGTTTGAAGTCCGCCAGCGTAAGTGGGCAGACGTCCGGGCATTGCGTGTAACCGAAAGCCAGCAGCACCGGGCGTCCGCGGAAGTCGCTGAGTTTGACCTGGCGTCCATTCTGGTCTGTGAGTTCGAAATCAGAAACTGTGCGGTAGTCGCCGACGGGAATGCCACCTGGTGTGGCGGACTGTGGCGGGCGCGCGATATCGGGCGCAACACTGAGCAGCACGCCGAAAATAGCGGTGACGATGACGGCGCCGATGATCGAGAGGCCGAGCTTTTGGTTTTCTGTGAATTTAAACATGAGGAGTGGAGAGTCAGAGTAGAGAGTCAGAGCCTGCGAGTGTTTGCCCTGACTCTCTACTCTCTGTAATCCGCACTTTACGGTTCGCGCACGGTGACGTCGACGGTGGTTTTGCCGGCGTTCTGGAACTCGAGTGTGAGTTTGAAGATTGTGCCGGGGGCAAGGTCTTTTCTGACCTTCATCAGCATGATGTGATAACTGGCGGGCTTGAGCGTCAGGCTGCCGCTGGCGGGAATTTCTGCGCCGTCGGCGACCAGGCTCATTTTCATCATGCCGTCCTTCATGGTGGTTTCGTGCAGTTCGACTATTTCAGCGACGTCGCTGGAGACGCTGAGGAGGCGATCCGCTTTGTCGCCCTTATTGTCGATGACCAGGTAGGCTGCGCTGTTCATGGCTATTTCTTTGCCGGCCGTGTTGTCGGTGTGCATGGAATGGCCGCCGGCGTTCGCGGCTGTGGTCGGGCGTGCCCATGCGCCGCGAATGGTGAGCGAGCCGACTTGTGCGTTGACGGTGGACGAAGCGGCATCGGCAGCTGCGGATGAGGCGCTGGGCATGCTGCTGCATGCACTGAGAGCGAGTGCGGCGCAGGCGAGAAGTGTGTAAATTTTCATGTTGCATATGCGCGCAAATGCGCGGATGAAATTGACAAATATGTGTTGCAGCGGGCGTAGATGCGCCGGCTGTGTTGGTCGATGTTGTGCAGTTCATGCGCAGCACATGCGCGGCGGCGGCGTCGGCACGCGTCGTTGTGATGTGCGGGCGCGCGGCTCGAGATGCGCAGGTTGTGCCTGAATGATGCGTGCTGCGACCAGCACGACTGCGCATAGGATGAATTCAGTGAGCGAGGACAGCAGCCGCTGTATATCGTGAATGAAACCGTCGTCGGCCGGCCCGTCGTCAGCCGGTATTGAGATATCACAGCCAACGGATGCGGTGTGGGCGAATGCGTGGCGCAGTTCGCAAAAGCGCAGGCAGATGAGCGGCGCAAAGGCGAGCACCAGCAGCACAAGCGAGCGTGAAAGCGACCGCGTGACACTGAAAAGCAGGCCTGTGAACCACGAGCCGAACACGCACGCATTATCGTCTGCGCCGGTGGATGCGCCTATGACACCAATGAGATGCATAATGCGCCGATCATGGCCTTCGATGCACAGTCACTTATTTCGTCGCGGTTGAGTCGTATGCGTCCATCGCTCGTGCGTGAGCTTCTGAAGCGCGCCACAAGCTCGAACATTATTCCTTTTGCAGGAGGACTGCCGAACCCGGCGTTCTTCCCGAATGAAGATCTGGCTGCCGCATCCGACGCTGTGCTGCGCCGTGATGGAGCGAGCGTACTGCAGTACGCGCAGAGTGAAGGCTATCCGCCGCTGCGCGAGTGGATCAGTGCGCGCTACAAGCAGCGTTTCGGCGTCGACATTCCGTTGGATCAGGTGATCATCACGAGCGGCTCGCAGCAGGGTCTCGACCTGATCGGCAAGGTATTTATTGAGGAAGGCCAGACGGTTGCGATTGAGCGGCCGGGCTACCAGGGCATGATTCATGCGCTGAGCGTGTATCAGCCGCGCTTCGTCGGCGTAACCTTGAATGAAGATGGGCTTGACCTGGCGGATTTGCAGCGTGTGCTGGAGGCGGAAAATCCGAAGCTGCTGTTCACCTGCCCGAACTACCAGAATCCGAGTGGCATTACATATACGGCGGCGAATCGCGCTGCAGTCGCTGCAGTGATGGCGCAGCACAATACGATGCTGATCGAGGATGATCCGTACAGCGAGCTTGGCTTCACTGGAAAGCATGCGCCGACTTTTCGCGCGCTGTTGCCGGAACAGTGCGTGGCGCTTGGTTCATTCAGCAAGATCACGTCGCCGGGCATGCGCCTGGGCTGGCTGATCGCGCCGAAGTCTGTAATGGAGCGCTTCGTCATTGCCAAGCAGGCGACGGACATGCACACGAGCAATTTTTCGCAGCGCGTGCTGTTTGAGTATCTGACGGCGAATCCGATCGAGGCGCACATCGAGCGCATTCAGGGTGCGTATGCGGCGCAGTGCGCGGCGATGCTGCGCGCGATGGAGAAGTACTTCCCGCCTGGCGTGACGTGGACGAAGCCCGATGGCGGCATGTTTGTCTGGGCAACGCTGCCGCCCGAAGCGGATTCGGTGGCGATTCTCGACGCGGCCATCGATGCTGGTGTGACATTTCTGCCCGGGCCGACTTTCTATACCGATGGCGGTGGCCGCAATCAGATGCGCCTGAGCTATTCGCAGCAGAATGAAGCGCGCATCGAGGAAGGTATTCAGCGGCTGGCTGCGGTGATCGTGCGTCACCTCGACGGGCCCGTGCAGTAATAGACTGGGGCGGTTGGATTCGAACCAACGAATGGCGGATTCAAAGTCCGCTGCCTTACCACTTGGCGACGCCCCATTGGCGAACGATTGAAATTGTACCGCTGGTTTTGCAGGAAACCGCAAAATGAGAGTGACTAACTCGAATTGAGTCCGCGAATCAGGGCATCCCCCGCCAGAAGGGCGACAGGGGATGCCCTGATTCGTAGGGTTCTCTCTACTTAAATTTAGCTACCCATTAAATATGGAGTAAATTGTAGATATATACTTTTTGCATTGCCGCTACTGGAATCATTCATTGAATGTATACAGCGATGTGGCGTTCTTTTTTTATGGCGCTGGGAGGCGCTAGAGTTATGAATCGCAGCAAAATATTTTTCGCGGCGCTCGGTCTGTCGGTCATCATCGGATTGCTTGCGGCGTGCGGTGCTCCTTCGGACATTCCTAAGATGGCGGAGATGAAGCAGATTGGCATCGATGCGAAGGCAGGCTCGGCACTCGATGATGGGCTCAAAGCCAATCCGCTGCTGGTAATGGCGATGGACACCTCCGGTACGTACAACTGGACCAGGACGTCGTGGGAATCTTCCAAGTCATTGGAGGACACCGTTGCTTTCTATACGAATGAGTCACTCGCAGCGGCGGGCTGGAACGCACCGAATCTGTCCGGTTGTCAGATGGGTGACAACGGCCAGCAAATATGTCTTGTCGGCAAAACTGCGGACGGCAAGACAACTTTGGCGCTTGTGAATGTTTACAAAGAAGGCGAAAAAGTGTACGTGGTCTGGATCCGCATCGAAGGCGTGACGCTGAAGGGTGCGTAGTTCATCAAACATCTCGGCCGTTTTTAATAACGGCTGAAATTTTGTTTTTTGTAACTACTCAGACCTAAATCAGTATTTCCCGCAAAACACGCTATTTCTTCCCTTGCAGGAAAAAATAGCGTGTTTTGCGTTGGAAAACTGGATGGCGGAGTAGATATATTTTCTGTAACTACTCAGGCAAGTCAATTTTTCAACGCGAAACATACCGTCCTGTGCGGAAGGGTATGTTTCGCGGAAATACTGACACAGGCCTGAGTAGTTATTGTTTTCCTTGCACAATGGCCGCATTCCTGTTGTCATCGTCGCCGGAATATGCTAACAAGGCGAGAGAGTGATTCGAATCTGTGCGGCTCCGCACCGTTGCGGCTTCGGACCAGAATTTTTGGGCGAGTTTTTTCTTTAAGTTTTTAAAAAAGAAAATAGGAAAAAATATGAAAGAAAATATGAATCGCAGGACATCTCTCGTGGCCGCGTTCGGATTGGCGGCGGTAATGGTGTTCACGTCGGCGTGTGGGGCGGTGACTTCGCTGGTCGGCGGAGGCGGTGGTGCGGCGGCGAAGGAGCTGTGGACGGACGTGCCACAGATGCCGGGGATGACGAAGCAGAATTCTGATCTCCCGTTGCCGGCGCGAATCGCCATGCAGGCGATGATGAAGGCGATGGTGAGCAGCGATGCCGGATCGCTCGACAACGTCGAGTTTGTGTCATTCAGCACGACGAAGACGCCCGACGATCTGCGCAATTTTTATTCGCAGGAAGCCATGAGCGGCATGGGTTGGACGATGGAAGGCCTGCCCGGCTGCGCTGGCGCAGCGGCCGGCGCTCAGGCTGCGGCCATGCCGGGTGAATTCTGCGTTTACGGCCGCGCCGCGGGCAGTGGCAAGAACACCTTCCTCGTCATCATGGCTACGAAGGAAGATGGCAAAACTGAATCAACCGTTTATTTCTATCGCATCAGCGGTGTGAAGGTCAATGCAACGCCGGCGCCGGCGCAGTAGCGGAGAAAAAATCAGAGAAGAAAGTCAGAGTAAAGAGTGCACTCTGACTCTCTACTCTGACTCTCTTCCCTGCCTCTACTTCTTCGTCCCGATCCTCACCGAGACCACGGCACTTTCTGCCTTGTTGCCAGCTGCGTCGTAGGTGACGACCTTAAAATTCGGCGTGCCTTCGGTTTTGCCGATGGTCCACTTCACCGAATATGGTGCCGTTGTCTTGGTGGCAAATAGCACATCGCCAGCGTAGAACTCGACGCGGCTGATCGAATTGTCGTCTGAGACGTTGGCGTTGACATCAACCCATTCGTCTTCCGGCGTCTCGAAGTATTCGTCTGGCTTAGGTTGAGCGAGCGCGGCGACGGGCGGCGTATTGTCGAGCGTGAACTGAATCACAGCATCCGTGATGCGCCCGTCCTGCTCGATGCGCGAGAGTTTGAGCGAATAGACGCCCGGCTGAAACGCGCGCACATCCACATTTTCGAGCACGTTGTCGCTGACTTGCTCGGCGTGATCCAGACCGATCTGCTGCCATTGTTCGAGCTGCGGGTCATAACCTGGCGCAATATAGATGCGATAGGTCAGCCACGCGCCGCCGCGTGCGTTGCCGCGGATCTGCAGGAAGCCGGGCACGCCGAACGCATTTGGATCGACTGTTGGCGCTGGCGGCGGGGCGAGCGGATCTACCGGAGCCGCCGCCGGTATGGGGATTGTCGGTGTGACGAGCGCGCTGAGGAAGCCGCCGGCCGCGGGGAATGTGATGGCGACGTCGCCCGATGCGACGGTGCCGCCGAAGCGCGTGTCGTAGTCGACCGGTGCGAGCGGATAAGCCGCGCGCTCTTCTTCGGTCAGGCCGGCGTACCAATCCGCCGCCTGCGGTGGGAAGACGTACATGATCTTCTCTTCCACCATTTCGGGCGGCGTGCCCGGCAGCGCCAGCTTGCCCGTTTCGCGGTTGAGCGGGAATTTCTGCGCCAGTGTGCTGCTGCGCGTCGGCGCTGTTCCGGGCAGAAAAATTTCGCTGCGCGATGGGCACACTTCGTTGGCCAGCAATCCGTCAACCAGGCATACACTGACGTCGCTGATACCTTCCGGCCGCGTGAATTCCTTGATTTCACGTGCACGATGCAGGTATTCCATGACGTTGTGCCAGATCGGAGCCGCGCCCGTCAGGCCGGTGACGCCGCGGCTCATCGAGGAATTGTCGGTGTTGCCGACCCAGACGCCGACGGTGAAATCCGGCGTCCAGCCGAGCGTCCAGTTGTCTTTGTAATCGTTGGTGGTGCCGGTCTTGACCGCAGCCGGACGTTTGTTGTCGAGGTCGAGCACGGAGCCGGTGCCGAAGGCTGCCGCGCGTGCGGATCGATCTGACATGACGTTGGTGAGCATGTAGGTGAGCTGTGCGCTGTTGGGGCCGAGCAGATCTGGATTTCTGGTGGGCTGGTATTCATAGAGCACTTTGCCCTGCGAATTTTCGATGCGCAGAATGACGGCTGGGTCGATTTCGCGGAAGCCTGCGCGCTTCAGGTCTTTCGGCCGCAGCGATCCGATCATGGTGGCGCCGTTGGCGATCGTGGCGTAGGCGTACGTCATATCGAGCAGCTTGACCTCGCCGCCGCCGAGGGTCAGTGCAAGGCCGTAATACTGCAGGCCGCGGTCGAGGTCGGTAATGCCGAGTTTGTGTGCGAGGCGGATGACGCTGCCGATGCCCGCGCGCTCGAGTGCTTCGACGGCGGGGATGTTGTAGGAGCGAGCGAGCGCATCGCGCAGGCGTACCGGGCCGTGATATTTGCGGTCGTAGTTCTCCGGCGTGTACGGCACGTCGCCGCCGGTGTCGAAAGTTTTTCGGACGTCCCAGAAAAACGTGGCTGGTGAGCCGCCCTGGCTCATCAATTCCAAATACGTGATCGGTTTGAACGACGAGCCCGGCTGTCGCAGGCCGGTGGCGACGTTGAATTCGCCGTCGATGTTGCGGTTGTAAAAATCGATGCTGCCGAGCATCGACAGAATTTCGCCGGTGTTCTGATCGATGACGACGACGCTGGCGTTGTTTGCCTTTTTGTCGTCGGCCTGCAGTTTGGCGATCTGTTCGTTGGCAATGCGGCGCACTTCGTTGTCGATGTCGAGGTCGAGCGTAGTGGTGATCTTGAGGCCGCCGTGGTTGACGAGCTCGGTGGCTTTTTCGATGCCGATGACCGGCTGGTCGATCGCGCGGCGTGGGTCGCCTGGGTCGCACGGGGACGCGCTGTCCAGCACACATTGCGGCTGGTCAGCGAGCAGATCGATTGCGCGATCGCGCGCATAAATTGAAAAATGCGGCGCCTGAATTCCGTAGCGTTCGGCTTTGCTGGCGAGCTTGATCTGCTCGCGCTTGGCGGCGGCGGCTTTTTCAGGCGTGACATCGCAGTCGCGCACACCGAACTTCGTGCGCTCGATCATCAGGTCGAGCACAAGTTCCTGACGGTCTTTGGCGGCAATCGGGTCTGTGAACGGATTCTTTTTTGGCGACTGTGGGATGGGTGCCAGCATGGCCGCTTCGGCGAGGTCGAGCTCGGCGGCGCTTTTTCCGAAATATGTGCGCGCGGCGGCTTCGATGCCGTAGGCGAGGTTGCCGTAAAAGTTCGTGTTCAGGTACCACTCGAGCACCTGTTCTTTCGTGTAATCGGTGGAGATGCGGTTGGAGAGCAGCACCTCCTTGATTTTTACGGCGGTGGTGCGCTTTGCGCCGGCGCGTTCTTCGGGCGGCAGCACGACGTTTTTCACCACCTGCTGCGTGATGCCGGAGCCGCCTTGCTGCGCGCCGCCGCGCAGCGTGGCGACGACGGCGCGCGCGATGCCGCGCAGGTCGAAGCCGCTGTTGTCCCAGAAGGTCTTGTCTTCGATGGCGACGGTGGCGCAGGTGAGCGCCTTTGAAATCTTCGGCAGCTTCACCCATTGCCGGTCGCCTTCGCTCTGATCGATGATCTCGTAGAGCAGGGTGCCTTTGCGATCGAACATGCGCGTCGTCTGGAAATTTTTGTTGACGGTGCCTTCGATCTTGGAGATGTCCGGCAGGTCGCTCGTGAAATAAGTGTAGACGCCGACGGCGCCGGCGACGGCGCTGGCCGGAATCGCCATGAGAACCGTGAGCAGCACGGCAAGGCTCGGAATGGCAAGTTGAATCAGACGGCGCCCCGGTCCGTTGCGCGCCTGTGAGCGGCGGCGCCTCCGCATCTGGATCAGGTTTCCGGGTTTCATGGCCACGAGCGAAGTCTAGCGCATTCCCTTACTTTGTTCGCACTGCTAATGAAATACTCATACGTTTTCCCTACAATGCCTCTGTTGTCAAGTGCCTGAAAAATAGCAATCGGCGACATTGCTTTTGTAATCAACGGATTGTTGAAAGAAGGCAACTGCCCAATCCCTGTGAAATTTGCGTGGAATTACGCTCTCTGCTTTTTTAGTTTCTTGAGTGCTCAAGCAAGGCAAGAAGCAAGGCAAGCAAAACAGAGAGCGATCCAGAGATTTATAGCAAGGGGCTGAGTAGTTGCGAAAGGAGTCGGTATGGGTGCAGCGGAAATGAAGAATCGAAGTTCGAAATGGGTTGCGTCGGCCGTGTCCCTCGCGGCGTTGACGGTGCTGGCGGCGTGTTCACGCGGAACGACCAGTACCACAGCGCAGCGCAGTGCGACGCTGGAAAAGGGTGATATGACCGCCACAGTGAGCGCGACAGGCAATATTCAACCTGAAGCGGACGTGCGTGTGGTATTTCAGTCGACCGGAACCGTTGCAGAAGTTGCCGTGAAAATTGGCGACCGCGTGAAGAAGGGCGACGTGTTGGCGAAGCTGGACACGATCGATCTCGATCTGGCGCTGCTGCAGTCGCAGGCGTCGCTTGAACAGGCGCAGAATGCGCTGGACAATACCGGTACTGCGATTGAGCAGGCGCAGAACCAGATTTTGATCGCCACGTCTTCCTATAGCAAGACGATCGGTGGCGTGCGCAATTCGGACATTGTGGCGGCGCAGGCGGCGTACGACGCAGCGGTTGCGAATTACGACAAGGTCATCGCCGGACCCACGGCTGAGGATGTGGCTGCGGTGGAAGCGGGAATGCGCAATGCCGAAGTTGCGGTGCGCAACGCACAGTCGATGTACGACGCTGCCGCGCGTTTTAATCCGGCCGGCATCAATGGTTCGCCGCAGGCGATGTCGCTCGAGCAGGCCACGAATAATTTGAATTCGGCCAAGGCGCAGTACGACAAGGCGGTCAAGGGCGCTGACGCAGCGCAGATCGCTGCGGCTCATCAGCAGGTTGAGAATGCGAAGGCCAACCTCGAGCGCACGCGCACGCCGGTACTGTCCTTCGACGTCGACACAGCGCGCACGAATGTGTCGCAGAGTGATCTGCAGCTGCGCAACGCGCAGGCACAGAAAAAGAACAGCGAGACACAGGTCAAAATTGCTGAACTGACTGTGAAGCAGGCGCAGCGCCGCCTCAGCCAGGCGACGCTGACTTCGCCGATCGCCGCGACGGTCTCACAGGTGAACATCGAAGTGGGCGAGGCTGCGGCCGGCGCCGTCGCGCCGTTTACGCTGGTGGACGATTCGAAGTACCACATCGACATAACGGTCGACGAAATCGACATCGCCAAAATTAAGCTTGCTCAGGAAGTTGACGTCACACTTGACTCGCTGCCGGGCGTGACGGTGAAGGGCAAGGTCGAGCGCATTGCGCCGACGTCGACCACCGTCAACGGCGTGGTTTCGTATCAGGTGCGTGTGGTGGTCGAACAGACGTCGGCTGTGGAGCTGCGTTCGGGCATGACGGCCAACGCCGCCATCGTGATCGATCGCCGCACCGATGTGCTGCTGGCGCCGAACTGGGCGGTGCGCCGCGATCGCGCGAGCGGCAAGTCTTTCCTGACCTTCAAGCGCGGCGATGCTGCGACTGAAGCTGAAGTGCAGACTGGGCTGCGCAACGACACCTTTACTGAAATTGTGTCTGGAGCAGCAGCGGGCGATACGGTGGTAGCACCGACGACGCCGAACGCGCTCGCGCAGTAACTTTAGTCGTCCGATTGGGGCGGTGCCGCCATACTGTGAATCAGATTTTCCTTCTCTGAGGGAGTCTTTCTCTGAGAGAGTTTTTCTCTGACTCCGAGAAAATATTTAGGGAGATCTGATTCATGAAGAAATGCCGTCCTGAAAAATTGCGGATTGTAACTATTCAGGCCGGTATATTTCTCGTCGCGAAACATGTTATTCCTCTTCCTGGAGGGAGCAGGAATAGCGCTTTTCGCGGGAAATATCAACCGAGGCCTGAGTAGTTACTGCGGATTTGATATGAATAACAACGGCAGGACGCCCGTCATTGACGTGCGTGACATTTACAAGACTTACCAGATGGGCGAGCACGAGGTGCGCGCGCTTGCCGGGGTGAGCCTTACCATTTATCCGGGCGAGCTCGTGGCGATCATGGGCCCATCCGGTTCTGGTAAAAGCACGCTGATGAACGTGCTCGGCTGTCTGGATCAGCCGACTGCGGGCAGCTATCGCCTGGACGGCGTTGACGTCGAGCAGATGAAGGAAGACGAACTGGCTGCGGTGCGCAACCGCAAAATCGGCTTCGTGTTTCAGTCGTTCAACCTGTTGCGCCGCACCAGCGCCATCGACAACGTCGAGCAGCCGATGATTTACGCCGGCGTATCTGCGAAGGACCGCCGCGCGCGCGCAACGGAAGCGCTTGAATCGGTTGGCCTTGGCACGCGGTTGAAGCATTTCTCGAGTGAGCTGTCGGGTGGCCAGCAGCAGCGCGTGGCGATTGCGCGTTCGCTGGTGAACAACCCGGCGATCATCCTCGCCGACGAGCCGACGGGCAATCTCGATTCGAAGAGTGGCGCAGAGATCATGTGTCTGTTTCAGACGCTGAGTCGTGAGAAGGGCATCACAGTGATTTTCGTCACACATGATCCGCGCATTGCCGATCACTGCAAGCGCATCATTCGCATTGCTGATGGCTTGATCACGGGTGATGATCTGGTGGCTGAGCAGCGCGACGCGTGTGCTGAACATTCGGCATTTACCGCAGCGGCGGCGCTCACGGCGGCTGCGCCTGGGAAAATGTCAGCGAAAAAATAATATGGCTGCTGTGATCGAATCCATCCGCCTTGCTATCCGTACGCTCAGTGCGAACCGTTCGCGTTCGCTGCTGACGATGCTGGGCATCAGCATTGGTGTAGGCGCGGTGATCTCGCTGTTGTCGATTGGCGCAGGCGTGCAGGCGTATATCGACGATTTGTTTGCCGGCGCCGGCACGAACATCATCACCGTGCAGCCCGGCAAACTGCAGCGCGGAGGCCCACCTGGCGCCAGCAGCTCTGCGCAATTGACTGAAGGCGACTATCGCGCCATCGTCGCGAACACGCCGAATATTCTTGCGCACGGCGCGTTTTTGCAGAGTATAGGTAATTTCATTTACGAGAAAAAGGAATCGCAGGTCATCGTCTACGGCGTCACGCCGAGCTATACGGTGATCCGCAACTGGCTGCCGGCGCAGGGACGCTTCGTTGAAGAAGCCGACAACACCAGTCGGCTGCGCGTGGTGGTGCTTGGGCAGACGCTGGCGAAAGATTTGTTTGAAGATGCTGATCCGGTCGGACAGGTTGTGAAGCTCAACAACATACCGATGCGCGTGATCGGCGTGATGACATCGAAGGGTGCGAGCTTTGTCGGTGATCAGGATGCTGTGGCGTTTGTGCCGTTGATGACTGCGCAGGATCGCATCTTTCAGGCGCAGGCACAGGCGAAGAGCGGTGAGCGTATCGTGAACGCCATCGCTGTGCAGGGAGCGAGCGAGGCAGTGCGTCCCTCGATCGAGAGCGCGATGCGCACCGTGCTGCGCGAGCGGCATCGCCTTGCGGAAGGTGACGAGGATGACTTTACGATTGTCAGCCAAACTGAGCTGATTAACACGTTTGGCGCATTGACGAGCGTGCTGCAGATTTTCCTTGGAGCGATCGGCGCGATCTCGCTGCTGGTTGGTGGCATTGGGATCATGAACATCATGCTGGTGAGCGTGACCGAGCGCACACGTGAAATCGGTTTGCGCAAGGCCATCGGCGCCAAGCGCAAGACTATTCTTTCGCAGTTCCTTATCGAAGCGGTGACGCTGTCGCTGCTTGGCGGCTTGATCGGAATTCTGATCGGCGCCGGCATCGCAGCGGTGATCCCGTTTTTCGCAGATTTCAAACCGCAGGTGCGTGGCAGCGCGGTCGGGCTGGCAGTCGGGTTTTCAATTACCGTCGGTCTGTTCTTCGGTCTGTATCCTGCCTGGCGTGCGAGCAAATTAAATCCAATCGAAGCGTTGAGGTATGAATAGGGACGACGCTTGCGTCGCCCGAGCGTCGCCTGAAGCGTCGCCCAGGAGTCACGTTGATGTTTACAGAAAATCTGAAAGTGGCGCTGCGTGCGCTGACTGCGAATAAGCTTCGCAGCATTCTGACGACGCTGGGCATCATCATTGGTGTGACCAGCGTGATTGCGCTGCTATCGCTGGGTAATGGTGTGCAGCAGTTCATCAATGGTCGATTTGAAAGTCAGGGCTCGAATCTTATTTTCGTGATTCCGTCGCGCGTTGAATCTGGTGGTGCGAGCCGCGCCGGTTTTGCTGCGTTTGGCCCAGGCGCACGCTCTGGCACGGCGTTGTCGCTGTCACAGAAAGATGCTGATGCGATGCGTGTGCCTGGCCGCATGCAGTTTGTGAAATTCGTCGCGCCGGTTGTGAGTGGCAGCGCAAAGGCGCGCTTCGCCGGCATCGAATATGACACGCGCGTGCGCGGCACGGTGCCGGAGTATCGGCTGCTGAATGATCCGGCGCTGTTGTATGGCGAGTACTTTGACACCGCGCAGATGAACGGTGGTTCGCGCGTTGGTTTGCTGGGCAGCGTTGTGTACAAAAAACTTTTCCCGGATGGAGGTGATCCGGTTGGTGAAGAAATTCGTATCAACAATATCGCCTTCACCGTCATCGGCGTGCTGGCTGAACGCGCCGGCGGCTCTGAAGGCAGCGACGATGATGTGATCACCATGCCGATCAGTGCTGCGCGTGACCGGCTTTTTCCACGCCGCAACGCCAAAGGTGAGGCGCGCGTTGATTTGATCCTCGTGCAGGCGATCGACAAAGATGCGGTCGATCAGGCCACCAGCGAAGTGACCGAGGTGCTGCGTGACATGCATGGCATCGAATTCCAGGGTGAGGATGATTTCTCCGTTGCGAGCCAGCGTGATCTTTTGAACACGATCGGCTCGGTGACTAGTGCGATCACGATCTTCCTGGCTGCCATCGCGGGTATTTCATTGTTCGTCGGCGGCATCGGCATCATGAACATCATGCTGGTGAGCGTGACGGAGCGCACGCGCGAGATTGGTCTGCGCAAGGCCATCGGTGCGCCGCGCCGCATGATCATGACGCAGTTTCTGATCGAATCGGTTGTGCTCTCGCTGTTGGGCGGATTGGTCGGAATTTTATTTGGCGTCGGTATCGCCGTCTCCGTGGCCGCAATTTCGAATGGGGCGTTCAGCGCATTGGTTACGCCCAGTTCGATTCTTCTGGCGACTGGTTTTTCACTGCTGGTTGGGGTGGCTTTCGGCGTATATCCCGCCGCACGCGCGGCCAGCCTCAGCCCGATGGAGGCGCTGCGGTATGAGTAGAGAGTTTGCCTCTGACGGGGCCTCTGACACAGGTGCATTCGCCAAAAGGGGCAAACTTTCGACTGCCGGCGATCGGCACTGATTGGAATCCTCGAAACGCGCTATCTCCCTCCCCCGAAGGGGGAGGGAGATAGCGCGTTTCGAGGGATTTACCAACGATGGGCTGCACGCGATGGCGGATGACCCAATCGCCCCATTTGGCGAATGCACCCTCTGACGCTTTACTCTGACTCACTCTGTACAATCGCGCTCACAATGTCCATCATCGGAATTCTTGGCGGCGGGCATACCGCTCGCATGACGACGCAGACAGCCCAGAGGCTGGGTGCGCTCGTCGCAATCCTGGACAAGGATGAAAATAGCCCGGCTGCGCAGGTGACTGCGCTTGCGGTTGAAGGCGACTGGACCGACCTCGAACTCGTGTCCGAATTTGCACAGTCATGTGATGTGATTTCGCCGGAAGGCGAAGATGTGCCAGTGGAAGTGCTTGTGATGCTTGAGGAGCAGGGGCGTGTCGTGCGCCCATCTTCGCGCACGATTGCGAGCACGCGCGATCGCCTGATTCAAAAGCAGACACTGCAGGCGGCTGTGTTGCCGGTGGCTGCGTATGCTGATGCGCCGGATGTCGAGGCTGTGCGCGCGTTTGCGGCAGCTCATGCGTTTCCGCTCGTGCTGAAGACGCGCACTGGTGGCAGGGATGGGCGTGCCAATGTGCTGGTGCGCCACGCCGGAGAAATTGAGCCGCAGTTTGCGGATCTTTCCGTGCGTGGTCCGCTGATGATTGAGGAATATCAGCATTTTGTGCGTGAACTGGTCATCGTTGGCGTGCGCGGACAAGATGGCGTGATTCGCCTTTACGACGTGGCAGAAACGCGCTGTGTGCAGAATATTCAGCATGCGAGCAGCGCGCCGGCGGAAGATCGTTACGCGCGTTATCTGGTGGAGCGGGGTCGTGCGGAAGGTGCGACTTATTTCGCGGAGATTTCTGCGTTGGCTGAGCAGGTTGCAAAAATCATCGACGTGATTGGTGCTTTTGCGATTGAGCTGTTTGAAATGCGCGATGGCCGCATCGTGATCAACGATGTGACGCCTCAACCGCATTTCGCCGGCCTATGGACGATTGAGGGCAGTTTGACGTCGCACGTCGAAAATCATGTTCGTGCATTGCTTGGCTGGCCGCTGGGATGGACGGAGATGACTGTGCCGCACGCAGCGGTGGCTGCGCTGCTTGCGCGCGGTGATGCGCTGCCGAAAGCGTCCGACTTTGTGCAGGCTGCGCAGCTGCGCGGCGCGCATATTTATTGGTACGGCAGAACCAGTTCATATTTTGCCTGCCGCCTTGGTCATGTGACTGGAACGGCTGCAACGGATCCGGAAGCGGAGCGCATCGCCCAATCAACGGTGGTCGCACTGCTGGGGTGGTGAAATGACAAGCATGCAGGCTGATAACGATTCAGGCGAGACGGTTTTTCATCGCAAAACATACGCGTGTTTTGCGGGAAATACTGATTTAGGCCTGAATGTAACTGCTCAGGCCTACGTCGATATGTCCCGCGAAACGCACTATTCCTCCTCCCGACGGGAGGAGGAATAGTGCGTTTCGCGTTGGAAAAATAGCTGGCCTGAGTAGTTACGTCTGAATTGATATGGGCTGTAATTACTCAGGCCCAAATCAGTATTTCCCGCGAAACACATTATTCGCTCCCCCTTCGGGGGAAGGAATCGCGTGTTTCGCGTTGGAAAAATAGCTGGCCTGAGTAGTTACTATGGGTTTGAGTAAGTAGGGCATATGAAAAATCCGCACGCACCTGCCAACCTTGATCGATCGGTGGAAATATTTTCCATTGGCAACGAATTGCTGGTGGGGCAGGTGCTCGACACCAATACGCATTGGTTGATCCGGTCGATCACCAGTGTTGGCGCGCATGTGCGCCGCGCGACGATGATCCACGATGACTATGACGAGATCGGCACCGAGCTGCGGGCGGCCGTGGCGCGCCGGCCGCGGTTGATCATTACCACTGGCGGCCTTGGGCCGACGGACGACGACTTGACGCTGCGCGCGATCGCAGCTGGATTTAACCGACCGTTGCAGCTCGACATGCAGGCGCTCATGTGGGTGACGGAGCGCTACGCACACATCGCCGCGATCCGCCCAAATTTCGATGCTTCGATGACCGAGTCGCGCCGCAAGATGGCGTACTTTCCGGCGGGCTCGCGCCCGATTTACAACCCGAGCGGCGCTGCGCCGGCGATGGTGTTTGAACCCATCGAGGGTGTGACGATCGTGTCGCTGCCTGGGGTGCCTTCGGAGATGAAGGACATTTACACGCAGTCGCTGCAGCCTGTGCTGGCCGAAACCGTTGGTGCTGGCGGCTATGTCGAACGCTCACTCGTGTTGCAGCAGGGCGATGAATCACGTCTGGCGCCGGCGCTGATCGAAGTACAGAGCGCCAATCCCTCCGTGTATGTGAAATCGCGCGGACAAAAATTCGAAGATGGGCATTTCCTCACCGTTGTGCTTTCCCACGGTGGTGCGAATCTTGAGGATGTGCGCTCCACTGTGCGCGCCGTCGAATTGCTGGCGATCGAACGTGTGACGGCGCTGGGGTACATCGTCCTCAGGATTGTTGGTGATGAAGTGAATCAGTAGAGAGTCAGAGCAGAGAGTCGGAGTGGAAAAGATAACTGCTTAGGCTGACTTATTCCCCTGCGATTCGCACTGCGTTGTGATCGATGACGCGCAGTTCATCGAGCGGCAGCACGGCGAGCCACGCGCGGCCAGCGAGATTTTCGCGATGTATGGGCCCCCAGATGCGGCTGTCTCCGGGCACTGCGCGATTGTCATTCATGACGTAGAACTCGTCGCTGTTCAGTTCGATGCGCGCGGTCACGCTGACGACGGTGCTGTTCTGTAGTTGTGCGGCGACGTAAGGTTCGATGAGGGGGCGGCCGTTGACGGCGATTTGAACGCCTTCGATGCCGGTGCGTTCGCCGCGCAGTTCGATCACATCACCCGGCAAGCCAATGACGCGGCGCACGATCTTTCGTTCCAGCGCACCAGATTCGTTCACCAATACCAGTTCGCCACGCTGTGGCGGGCGCAGTTGAAACGTGAGCCTGCTGATCACCAGCGTTTGTTTCTCGGCGATTGTCGGCGTCATGGCTCGATCGGAAACAGTGTAAGTCTGCAGCAGCGCACGCGCGCTGAGCATCAGGATGAGCAGCAGGATTGCAACTTCGAGCACGGCGCGTCCGCTGATGAGCACTGGTGCTTCTTCGGCATCGGGCACGATGTTCGTCGGAATGCTTGTCACGCACAAATTCTATCCATGATCTTTTCTAATCCGCGTGCTGGCAATGGCAAACAGCACCACCAGCCCCTGAATTACGTGAATTAATTCTTGGCCGGACGATGTGTGAATTTCCATGTAATCGGCACCAACGACGAGATAGCCGTAGATAAGGCCGGCGAATGGCAGCACGAATGGATTTGCGCCGGCGATGAGTGCGACGGTGATACCGTCGAAGGTCAGTCCGCTCGTGTTCAGGTACAGGCCGCCCGGATGGCCGAGCGCCATATGCACGCCCGCAAGCCCGGCGAATGCGCCGCCGAAGGCGAAGGCTGACACGACCGTGCGCGCGACCGGCAGGCCGGCATACTTTGCAAAACGCTCATTCGAGCCAACCATGCGCAACTCGAAGCCGGTTGGCATACGCTGCAACAGCAGCCACGCCGCAACGCAGGCAAGTGGTGTGATCAGCACGCCAGTGTGCAGCATACCGGTGTCAAACCCGCTGATCACCCGCAGTGGAAGAAAGCCGACGAGCTCATTTTGTTCTGCTATGCGCGCGAAACCGAATGAGCGCAGCACGGCAAAGATGGGTTCGCCGACGAGCGACAGCAGCCCCTGCACGATTGGAACGAGCATCAGGCCGGTGACAATTTCGTTCGCACCAAGCCAGGCTTTGAGCGCGCCCGGAATTGCCGCAACCGCAGCGCCGGCCGCCGCGGCGGCGCCGCACGCGAGCATTAACGCAATCACATTCGACGTCGGCGCAACCGCGAACACCATGTAGCCAGCGAAGGCGCCGGCGGCGACCTGTGCGGGCAGGCTGAAATTCAGCGCGCGAATTTTGTACGGCACAAGAATTGCCAGCCCGGCAAGGATGAACACCGACGACGCTTCGATCCAGCGCCCGGCCCGCGCCAGCCGCGTGATCGGCGATGTGAGCAACACTTCATATGCTGCGATCGCATCCTTCCCGCTCAGCATCAGGAACACGAAGCCGATTGCCAGTGCGATGAGCAGCGGAAGTGCGACGCGGAAAAGCCGATAGTGGATGGTAATAGTGATCGTGGATTGTGATGGCGATAGCGGAGAGTGGGCAGGCTTCAGTGCCAGTGATTGCGCATCAGACGTGCAAGCCCACTATCGACAATCGCTATTACTAAGTGAGTCGCCAAAAGTTCTGGCGGCAGATTCGCCTCCCCCGCAAAGCGGGGGAGGCGAATCTGCCGGACAAAACTTATGGACAGGAACTTAGCGGCCCGCTACAATTTTTAGCGTCCAGCCGAACGGATCCGGTGCGCGGCCGTACTGGATGTCGGTCAGTGCCTGATACAAATGGTTTGATACTGGGCCGACTTCATTGCCGTTGACGAGGTAATCCTGGCCCTTGTAGCCGAAGCGGCCGACCGGTGCGATGACGGCAGCGGTGCCCATGCCGAATGCTTCCGTGATCTTGCCCGACGCAAGGTCGGCGAGCACTTGATCGATCGAGATGCGCTCTTCGGCGATGGTATAGCCGAGCGATGGCGCGAGTTCGAGCACGCTCTTGCGCGTGATGCCGCGCAGGATCGTGCCGGTGAGCTGCGGCGTGATGATGTGCTTGCCGTAGACGAAGGCGATGTTCATCGCGCCGACTTCTTCGACGTACTTGCGCTCGATGCCGTCGAGCCAGAGCACCTGCTGATAGCCGAGGCGCGCGACTTCCTCGCCGACGATCAGGCTGGCGGCGTAGTTGCCACCGCATTTCGCTTCGCCCGTGCCGCCGCGCACAGCGCGCACGTATTCGTCCGAGATGAACACCGAGACCGGCTTGAAGCCCGAGGCGAAATAGGCGCCGACCGGGCCGGCGATGATGTAGTGCAGATAGCTGCTGCTGGCGTGCACGCCGAGCGCCGGCTCGGTGGAGATCATCGTTGGGCGAATGTACAGCGACTGACCCTCGCCGCTCGGCACCCAGGCATGATCGAGTTCGACGAGCTTAACGATGGCTTCGACGTGCGACTCAGGATCGACTTTCTGCATCGACATGCGCGCGGCGCTGCGGTTGAAGCGTTCGGCGTTTTCCCACGGGCGGAACAGGTTGATGTCGCCGTCCGGGCGTCGATAGGCTTTCGTGCCTTCGAAGATTTCCTGCGCGTAGTGAAAAACCGCGGTCGATGGCGGCAGCGACAGGTTTCCGTACTGTCCGATTACGGCATCGTGCCAACCTGCGTCCGCCGTCCACGATTGCGTAAACATGCGGTCACTGAACACTTTGCCGAAGCCGAGATTTTCGGGGTAGGGCAGCTTGCTGCCGGTGATGGGTTGGATATTGATGCTCACGGTGGGAATTGTAATTCGGTCGCTGTGCACCTTCGAAACGAAGGAAACGTACCCGTCTTTTCAGAAGACGGGTACGTTTCCTTCGTTTCGAAGGTGGCCGGCAACCTCCAGATCCTCCGCGCCGTCGCCGCCGCCCTCTTCTGCGGCGGACCACCAGGCCGACAGCACGCAGTGCACGAACGCCCAGCCGCGCACGCGCGCCGGGTCGAGCGCGAGCGCGTCGCTGAGCAGGGCGATGCGGCGATTCAACTGCGCGCGTGGGTCAGGCGAATGCCGCATCCAGCCGGTCGGGTTCATGAGGAACGGCCCGCAGTCGTAGGCGCGTTCGCCGATGACGCCCTTCGGGTCGATCAGCAGCCAGCCGGAGTCGTCGCGTTCAGCGCGCAGGATGTTGGCGTGATGCAGGTCACCGTGCAGCAACACGGCATCGGGTGCGCTGTCGAGCAGCTCGCGGCGCAGGGCGACGGCGCGCTGCACCAGGTCGGGCGTAAACGCGGCCGGCGGATGTGCGCACGCGGCGAGCTCGTCGATGCCGCGCGTCCAGCGTTCGAGCGTCGGAAAGTGCGCGGCCTGCTCCGTCGGAAGCGTGCGCCACAGGCGCAGCATGACGTTGGCGGCGATGCGCGTGGCGACGTCGTCGTGCGTGGGGCACAACGTAGCCAGCACATCACCGGGGAAGACGCGCTCGAGCAGCAGCAGCCCGCGCTCCGGATCCGCGTCGAGCACGCGCGCCGCGCCCTGGCCGGCGAACAACTGCATCGCGGCAATTTCGCTGCGCAGCTCTGGATGCGGCACGCCGGCCTTCAGCACCACCGGCGCACCGTGCTGCATCGCCGCAGTGACGTAGTTGTAGCTGAGGTCGAACGGCTCACCGAGCACGAGCGACCAGCGCTGCACGCACTCGTCGAGCAGCGCTGGCAGCGCATCAAGCCATGCTGCGCCGGCGGGGCCGAAGGCGGCGCGGATGCGGTTCTTAAAGTCTCTCAATCACTGCCGCGCCCAGCTCGCGGGTGCCGACGGTCTTGCCGCCGAGCGATTTGAGGTCCATCGAGCGGATGCCATCGGCGAGCAGCTTTTCAACGGCGCGTTCGATACGGTCGGCTTCGCGGGCGAGGCCGAACGACCAGCGCAGCATCATGGCGGCGCTGAGAATCATGGCGATCGGGTTGGCGATGCCTTCGCCGGCGATGTCGGGTGCGCTGCCGTGGATCGGCTCGTAGAGTCCGCGGCGGAAGCCGTGTGCGTTCATGTCGTCGCCGAGCGAAGCGCTGGGCATCATGCCCATCGAGCCGGCGATCATCGCCGCCTCATCGCTGAGGATGTCGCCGAACAGGTTCTCTGTGGCGATGACGTCGTAGCTGCGCGGCGTGCGCAGCAGGTGCATCGACAGCGCGTCTGCCAGCACGTCTTCGTATGCGACGTCCGGATATTCCTTCGCCATTTCATTTGCAACGGCGCGCCACAGGCGGCCGGTGGCCATGACGTTGGCCTTGTCGGCCTGCACGACTTTTTTGCGGCGGCCGCGCGCCAGGTCGAAGGCCATGCGCATCAGGCGGCGCACTTCGCCTTCGGTGTAAAACGTGGTGTCGACCGCCTCGCGATTGGGCGCTTCACCACGATTTTCCTGCGGCTTGCCAAAATAGCAGCCGCCGGTCAGTTCGCGCAGAATGATCATGTCGACGCCGCGTACGACTTCGGGCTTCAGCGTGGACGCATCGATGAGTGCGTCGTAGACCTTGACCGGGCGCAGGTTGGCAAACAGGCCGAGTCCTTTGCGCAGGCCGAGGATGGCCTGTTCCGGCCGCACTTTGTTGGCTGGATTGCTCCAAGGGCTGTTGGCCGGGCCGCCGACGGCGCCGAACAATACGGCGTCGGCCTGCTGCGCCATGTGCAGCGTGTCGTCTGTGAGAGCCACGCCGTGCGTGTCCATCGAGATGCCGCCGACCAGACCCTCGCGCACGTCCATGTCGAGGTTCATGGCGCGCAGCACGTTGAGCGTTTCCGTCATTACTTCGGGACCGATGCCGTCGCCGGGCAGGGCCGCAATCGTCAATTTCATGATGATGAGATTCTATGCGGATGATCGCTGCTCGGCAGCCGCGCCCGGCTGTCATCCACAAGCGCATAATGCACCAATACAATCAGTGAGGTGGGGGCAATGAAAATCGGCATCGTCAAGTGGTATGACGAAGAGAAGGCCTGCGGTGTGCTGCAGGATGTGCGTGGAGTGACGTACTTCGTGCGCGCGCGAAACATTGTCGAACCGCGCGGCGGCCCGCTTGAGGAAGGCGAGCACGTGCACTTTGGTACGCAGCAGAATGAACGCCGCCTGGATGAGGAGGAGGCGATCGATGTGCATCTTGTCGAAGATGAAGCGCCGCGCAAGTCCAGTGCGCGGCAGGATGCGCTGCATGCCGCTGCCGGACGCGTGCTGCAACACAAGCAGCGTCTGCTGCGCGAAGGGTTGCAGCAGCCAATTGATCCGTTTGCCAAGGGTGCGCGCATCACGCATCCGGAGCATGGGCTGGGGACCGTGCTTATCTCGACGCGCCGCAGCATCACGCTCGAGTTCGACGATGGCATGCTGCAGAGTTTCGAACGTGAGGTGTTGCAGGTGCTGCTCGCTGATGCGTCTTCTTCGCGCATCACCGGCCGCAGCACACAGTTTTCGAAGCATATGAATGCGCTGCGCAGCGATGCGTTCGAAGACCTCACTGAGGAAGGCATCGCCGTCGACCGCATCTATCGCGTTGAGGATGACGCTGATGCGGCTCCGCTCGAAACGTTGCCTGAATTGGATGAGCGCGTGCGCACGGCATTTGACGCCGTCGGCATCCGCTCGTTTTACTCGCATCAGGCGCAGGCCTATCGCGCGCTGCGCGACAAAAAAAGCGTCGTGCTGTCGACGCCGACGGCCAGCGGCAAGACGGCGAGCTTTACTCCGGCGATCCTCGAAGAGCTGTTGACGAAGCGCGGCAGCACCGCGCTGTTCGTGTTTCCGCTCGTGGCGCTGGCGACCGATCAGGTCGAGCGTCTGCGCGAACTCAACGAGCATCTGCCCGAATCTGATCGCCTCACGATCGGTGTGCTCAACAGCAGCGTGAGTGCTGAAGAGAAACAGCAGGTGCGCGCGCGTGACAACGACATCATCATCACCACGCCGGATTCGCTGCACTATCTGCTGCTGTCGAATGCGTATGCAAATTGGGCGCGCTTTTTTCGCAACCTGCGCTTCGTAGTCCTTGACGAAGCACACGTCTACAAAGGTGCGTTCGGTTCGAACGTGGCCAACATCGTGCGTCGCGTCGCTGCGCGTACGTTCCGGCTGAGCAATCGCGCGCCACAGGTGGTGATCTCATCGGCAACGGTGCACTCGCCACTTCACCTCGCCACACAGCTGACCGGATTTAAGCCTGAGCACTTCACTGTGATCGACCGCAGTGGTGCGCGCGTGCCGCGCCGGCATTTCCTCATGACGCGCACGCCGGCGCAGGACCTGTGTGAATTTTTCTCCGACGCGAAAACTGACGACTCGAACGGCAGTGAACGACCGGTCAGCATGATCGTCTTTACGCGTTCGATCAACGCGGCGAAAAGTGGCAGCAGCCGCCTGCGTGAATTTTTTCGCAAGCAGGGGCGTGGCTATCTCGGTGATGCCGTGGCTGATTACTACAGCGACCGCGCTGACAAGAACGACGTCTTCGCGCGCCTGCGCCGCGGCGAGATTCGCTTTATTTTTTCGACGACGGCGCTGATGGCAGGCATCGACATCGGTGACCTCGACGTCGCGATCGTCGATGGATTTCCGGGCCAGGTTATGGATGCGCGCCAGATGTTCGGACGTGCCGGCCGCAGAGGCGAAGGTGCGGCGATCTTTGTTGCGCACGCGGGCAGCCCGTTTGATGACTTCTACCTGCGCAACCCGGACCTGCTTTTTCATGGGCCGACCGAGCCGGTCATCGCCAATCCGGAAAATCCGATTTTGTTATCGGCGCATCTGCTATGCGCGGCGCACACGGGCGATCAGATGTGGCGGCGCGAAGGGCCGCTCATGGCCAATGCGTTGCGCCTGTTCGGCGGCGCAGCGGCCGAAGTGGTCGACGAACTCGAGGGGCGTGGTCTGCTGCGCATCGCGCCCGACGGTGCGATCCACGGCATGGACGGTCATCCGCACGACGAATGGCCGCTCAATGATCTGCGCGCCACGAACGAACGCGAGCCGTTTCAGTTGATCGACGAGAACGGGCGCGAGCTGGAGAAAAAGCGCCGTGCGCTGGCGTTTCGTGATGCACATCCTGATGCGCTGTTCATGCATGACGGCACGTGCTACCGCATCACGCGTTTCCCGAAACGTGGTGAAAAAGCGACGGTGATTGAATGCAAAGTGGTGCGCAACGATGGCATCTGGACACGCGGCGATGAGGAGATCGGTGTGAAGGTGCGGCGCGAAATTTTGCCGGTGCGCGACGTGGCGCAGTTTCGCATGAGCGGAGGCGAAGTGACCGTGCGCACAGAGGTGCTCACGTACCACTATGTGCGCAGCAGCACGCTGATGCGCTGCACGAACCGCCGCTGTCGTCATGAGTCGCCGAACACGCTCCTCAGCAAATGTGCCAAATGCAAAGCGCCGATGCGCGAGGTGCATGTCGAATCCGTCGAAGCGGAGAAGCACCCGATTTCTGAGGAATACGATCTGTCGTTTTCTCTTGATACGCAGGCGGCGTGGATCGAATTGCCGGCGAAGCTGCGCGAGGAATTCGCCGCGCGCTTCTGGCCGCGCTGGCGGTCGGACGTGAATGACAACGTGCAGCCGTATCCCGATTACGAATGCGCGATGAACAGCGCGCTGAACGCAGTGTTGAAGGCATTTCCACAGTGCGCCAACTGCGACATTGACGATATCGCAGCTGTAGCCGTTGGTGAACGCTGGTACTTCTACGACAACTTTCCGGGCGGCCTCGGCCTGGCGGTGGAATTCGCGCGCGATCCGCAGCCGTATCTCGAGACGGCGCTCGAGTACGTCGAACGTTGCATCTGTGACGACACCGGTTGTCCGGTGTGTCTGCACAATTTCCGCATGCGCTCGTCTGACGTACTCAGCCGGCTGGCAACGCGCTATCTGCTGCGCCGCATTCTTGGATCTGATGCCGGACAGGTGATCCTTGACTTGGAGGTGCATGTGGATACGTTTCATGCCGCTGAAAAAATGATGCGGCCAACCACAGGTCGCCGATCACTGACCACCGAAGAGTGACTAAACTCAAGGATATTCGCGGGTTCATGTAGTCGAGTTTAGCCACTCCCACCACCGACGGCTGACCCTGACTGTGGGTGCTACGGGTGCATCCGCAGTCGTCTGCAGTTACACTTTGCCCATGTCGCCCGAGCAAATTCGCCTGACATCAGATCAGGCAGTGTATTTTTACGATCAGGTCGACGCTGTTACGGTAGTGCAGGAAGCGCTGAGTCATCGCGAGAGAGTGCTGCGTTTGCGGCAGATTTTCGAACAGATTCTGAAGGAAGCATCGCGTGGTGCGCGTGAGCCGCTCGCGGATACATTCAAGCGCAGCATCTATGTGCTGAACGAGACGCATGCGGAGAAGTCGCTGATCGATGCGGCGCATCAGTTTCGGCGACTCGCCAATCGTTGTGTGCACGAGATGGATTTTGACGTGCGCGCCGAATATGTGTCGTTCGGTGCGCAGACGCTCACGGATTTGACAAGCTTTCTTTCCGATGTGGCGCAGCCGATGTCGCGGCTGACGCCGGTGGTTCTGGCAGATCCGCCGGTCGAGCATCCGCAGCAGATTGCGCTGTTGCGTGGTGTGGTGGTGCCGCAGGAAAATGCGCGGCGCGGGCAATTTATCTGTGCCGTTGAAGATCCGGACGAACTTGGTCGCATCGTCGTCGAGCTGGATGAATACTGGGCGGTGACGCTGCTGCCGCCTTATTCCACGATTGCTGTGCACAACTTGATGCGCGTGTCCGAAGGGCACTATCGCGTCACTCCGCAAAGCCTGCTCGTCCTGCATCCGGATTTGCTGATCTCGGCGACTTCGCTGGCTGAATGTTTTGACGACAACGGCATTTCGCCGGCGTTGTATGGCGTCAGCAAATTTCGCCCGTCTGGGGTGAAGGCGCCGATGTTGACCGGGTCGGTGCTCGGCAATCTGTTCAGCCAGGCGATCCGCAATCCGAAAGTTTCGATTGAAGATGCATTTCGCCAGGCTGCGCGGGCCAACGTGCTGGCGTTTGCGCAGCTCGGCAGCGAATCCGACGCACAGATTTACGGCGATGCGAAGCGCATGTTCGACGTGCTTGGCAAGACGCTGAAGGACTATCGCCTTCCGCAGTCGTTTACCGAGACGACGCTGCTTTCGGCCTCGTACGGCATGCAGGGCCGTATGGATGGCGTGTTCATCGATCCGCAAACGCGCACGGCGCGCGTGGCTGAGCTTAAGAGCGGCAAGCCGCCGCCGCCGATGCAGGCTCCTACGCTGCCAGGATTTTCTGAAAGCAAGGGTATGCGCGTCAAAGATCTGAGCCAGGCGCTGACGTATCAGATGTTGATGAATTCGGCGTTGCCGGAACTGGCCACGGAAGCGCACGTGTTTTACCCGAAGGATGCACTTTTTACAGTGCGATTGGCGAAGTCGAATGCGGTGACGAGTCGCAGCCTGATGCGTGTGCGCAATACGGTTGCGGCGCATGACTGGTCGATGGCTCTCGATGAAGCTGGCGTGGTTAGGCAATTGCAGGAGCCGATCACCGGACCCATTCCGTTTTATCTGCAGGAAGACATCCTGTTATTGAGTGAATCGTTGACCAATGCAACGGTGCTTGAGCGCGCGTACTTCACCGCATTCGTCGGCCTCATCGCTCGTGAGTGGCTGACTGCGCGCATTGGAACGACGAACCCGGATGCTACGTCGAACGGCTTTGCACGCCTGTGGCGTGATGACCTCGACGCGAAGGAGCGCGATTTTCTGGCGATTTCCGTGCTTGTGCGCGTGGCATATGACGCAGACAGTCGCATCGTCACGTTTCAATCACAGCGTGAAGGTGGCATGGCGCCTACGTCGCTGCGCTCAGGAGATCCGATTGTGTTGTATCGGCATCAGCCGGATCTGAGCGCTTACCCGTTGCGCGGGTTGCTGATGCGCGGTGAGATCTATGAAGTCCGCGCGCAAACCGGGGAAGTGTTCGTCGAGCTGAATGACGCGCCTGTGGATACACAGATGGATGGGTTGTGGGCGGTCGAGCCGTACTTGTTCGAGAATCTGTACACATATCAATTTCGAGCCCTGGCGCGTTTTCTGCGCGCACCGATTGAGAAGCGGCGTATTTTCCTCGGCCTCGCGGCGCCGCGCACAGTGCCGTTGGTGAAGGATCCGGTGCGCACCATTCCGCTGCTGGACGGAGGTGTGACGACTGATCTGCAGCATGGAATTCTGAAGGATGCGCTGAGTGCGCAGGATTATTTCCTGTTGCAGGGGCCGCCAGGTACGGGCAAGACCAGCGTCATGGTGCGAATGCTGATGCAGCATCTGTCGGTTGAAACGAGCGAGAACGTGCTGTTGCTGGCATTTACCAATCGTGCTGTCGATGAGATGTGTGCGGCGATCGAGGGCGTGTGTGACTTTGTCAAATTGGGCAATTCGGCGAATCTCAAGGACAAGCAGCATGCGCTTGAAGAATATTCGCGCATGCACACCGTTCCGGAGACGCGTGCGCATATCAAACGCTCGCGCGTTTTCGTCGCCACAGTGGCGTCGCTGCTTGGTCGGCCGGAGCTGCTTGAGTTGAAAAAATTCGACACGGCCATTGTTGATGAAGCTTCGCAACTGCTCGAGCCGCATCTGGCGGGAATTCTGCCGTTCGTAGGCCGCTTCATTTTGATCGGTGACGAGAAGCAGCTGCCGGCTGTGATTACGCAGTCACCTGAGCAGGCGAAGAGCGTCGCTCCTGAGCTGATCGTGCTCGGCATTGCCGACGAGCTCGGTGTTACTGATTTGCGCACATCGCTGTTCGAACGTCTGCTGCGTGCCTGTCAGCGCAACGAGTGGCCGGCGTACGGCATGCTGCAGGCGCAGTCGCGCATGCATGAAAAGATCCAGGATTTTCCGAGCACGCGTTTCTATGGAGGCAAACTTGTGCCACGTGCGGAGACGCAGCGCCAGGCTTCGCGCATGTTCGACGCGCACTCGGCTGATCCGCTCGAACATGCGCTCGCGTGTTCGCGCGTGGTGTTCATTCCGGTGGTGCCGAAAAAAGGTGTGCGTACGAATGCCGGGGAAGCCGAAGTCGTCGCGCGGATTCTCGATTTGTTTCATGCGCGCTACGCGAAAGCACTGGCGGGGGAAGTTGCGGCGGAACGAGCTGCTGCGGAGGCCGTGAAAAAGCTCGGCGTGATTACGCCGTTTCGTGCGCAGATTTCTGAAATCCGCCGCGCGCTTTCACCGGAGATGCAGCGTCATTCTGTTGAAATTGACACGGTCGAGCGTTATCAGGGCGGCCAGCGCGACACGATCATTGTTTCGTTGTGCGTAAATCATGTAGCGCAATTGCCGTCGATGCAGTCCCTGAATCAGGATAAAACAGTCGATCGTAAATTGAATGTGGCGCTGACGCGCGCGCAGAATTATCTCGTGCTCGTCGGTGCGGAAGAGGTGCTGTCGCGCGATCCGCACTACGCGGCGCTGATCGAACACATCCGCGCCGCCGGCGGATACGTGAATCTTTCGTAGGGGCGACGCTTGCGTCGCCCACGCCGCTACGCGAACCCGCACACGTATGCGTGCAGCCATGTGCGTTCGCGCTGATCGCGTGCGTATGCGGCGAGTTTTGTGCGAAGAGGTGCGGCGGAAGCTGGGACGCCATATGCGACGATGGCGCCGCCGAGGAAGCGCAATCCGCCGGTGAAGAGCGTCTCGCCGCGCGCGATACAGCCATCGAGCAGCAACGAATGCAGCAGGCACGGCGCTTCGACGGCGGTGACGTCGCAGGCAAGTGCGTGGTAATCGGCGGCTGCTTCGATCAGTGCCTGTGCAGCGAATGTGTCCGAGTTTGAGATCAGTGATCTCGCATCGAGCGTGCACAGCGGCGCGTAATAGCCGGTGTGTCCGAGGCTGTATAGCTCGTCTCCGACGGGCACGTAGCGTTCGGCGATGTTGAGTGCGACATCGAAATCACGCTCGATGTGGGGCAGCAGAGCATCATCGTCATGCAGTGTGGCGCGGTTGGTTGCGCTGAGCGCGCGCAGGCGTGCGCGCGCAGCTTGTGCTTCGATGCCGTTTTCTTCGGTCATGGTGGGTTCATGCAGTCGTGCGTCGAGATGCACATCGTCGATGGTGGTGAGTGCGTCGATGATGACGGCGGCGAACGCGTCGGCGTGCTGCGGATTACGCCGCCCGCGGCCGCCGACGGTGATGCGGCCTGCGCCATGAAGATGCAGAAATTCTGTCAGAAGCGCAACGGCTTCGGTGTGTGTGAGGCGGCCGGTGCGCACATCGTCGACGTATAAATCACCGAGGTAGACGTCCATGCGCCCATGTTGTTCTGGAAAACCAGCATGCGCTGCGTAGAGCAGCAGCAGCTGCAGCGCTTCGTAGAGGGAGTGCGGCGGATGCACTGCGACAGCGGCGAGCGCTTCTGCGCTGCGTGTGTGCCCGGCGGCGGCGGCTGTTTTGGAGAGAACCTCTGCGCTGTGCTGCAGCACAGCGAGCGCGGTGAGCATGCCATCCCACGCAGCGCGCGGCATATGCGCGATATTGCGCCGCGCATCAACGCGTACGCGCAACCCCTGCAGGCCCTGCAGCAGCAGCGTGTCGTAATCGAGCACTACGGCTGTCCAGCCAGCGCGCACATGGAGTACTGCGGATTTTGTGAGCAGCTCGTGCAATTGTGGCGCACATGCAGCAAGCACTTTGTCATGCGTGGAAAGTGTGCCGTCGGCGAAAAAAAATCCACCGCGCCGCGGATTGATGCCGAACTCCAGTTGCTGCACGCGACCGACGAACGATTCATCCGCTGCAGGGGGCAGGAAGCATGCGGGAAAAAGCGCCGCCAGTGCGCGGGCCTCGCGTGCTTCGGGCGTGTCGTTCGGATGAGCGTGCAGCGCATCTGTGAACGTCGCTTTGATCGCGTCGATGGAATTGGCTGTGCCAGGTGTGACTGATTGTGAATTCATGATCAGGACGCATCAGACGCATCAGACGCATCAGACGCATCAGACGCATCAGACGCATCGGACGTGTTGATCGTAGCGCCGCATGCAGTGAACCGAATCCACCGTGTGGATAGTTTTGAGGAAGTTCCCAGTGCAGTGATACGTCTTTCTCTCTTTCTTCTCTCTCTTTCTTCGTAACTACTCAGGCCAGCCATTTTTCCAACGCGAAACACACTATTCTCTCCCCCTTCGGGGGAGAGAATAGTGTGTTTCGCGGGAAATACTGATTTGGGCCTGAGTAGCTACCGGAACTCTCCACTAGACTCCTCTCCATGTCGCATTTCGAAACCTACATCTCGTGCGCGGAGGCTGCTGCGCATTTGCAAGATTCAGACTGGCTGTTCATCGATTGTCGTTTTGCGCTGATGGATAAAGCGCAGGGCCGCCGCGAGTATCAGGCTGCGCATATTGCAGGCGCTGTCTTTGCCGACCTCGACGGTGATCTTTCGGCCCCGCACGTGTCTGGTGTCACTGGACGACATCCGCTGCCTGCGAAAGATGATTTTGTGCACACATTGCGTCGGCTGGGGGTGACAAACCAAACGCAGGTGGTGGTGTATGACGCGCAGGCTGGTCAGCTGGCGGCTGGGCGTTTGTGGTGGATGTTGAAGTGGGCGGGGCATGTTGCCGTGGCCGTGCTTGATGGTGGATTTGGGTGCTGGCAGGCGGGAGATTGGCCGCTGCGGACCGGCACTGAAGCGCGCTTGGCCGGCGATTTCGCAGCACATTTCGACGATGGTTTGCAGATGAGTGTGGATGAAATGGTGCGCATCGCCGGCGACCCGGCGTGGGCGATGCTCGATTCGCGCGCGGCGGATCGGTTTCGCGGCGAGAACGAGACCATCGATCCGATCGGGGGGCACATTCCTGGTGCGCGCTCAGCGCCATTCGCGCAGAACATCGCGGCAGATGGACGATTGCGCCCGGCTGACGAAATCGCTTCCCGCTTCGATTCGCTTGCTGACGGCGTTCCGGCCGAGCGCTGCGTTTTTTACTGCGGCTCTGGCGTGTCTGCGGTGCAGAACATCCTGGCATGGGCGCATGTGTATGGAACGATGCCGCGACTGTACGTCGGCTCGTGGAGCGAATGGATCATCGATGCAAGCCGCACCCGGGCGAGCGGAGAGCCGGCGCGCAGAAAACAGTCATAGCCGTTAGAATTTTGCAAATTCTTAAGAGAGGAATCCGTGTGTATGGACTCTGTTCGGAGAATATGCGCTTTGAGACTTCAGGAAGATATATATGTTAAAAATCGGTGTGATCGTCGGCCGCGAGTGGTCTTTTCCTCCGGCATTTCTCGAAGAAGTAAACGATCGCAACGAAGGCGTTGTAGCTGAGTATGTTCAGCTCGGTGGCACGCGCATGGATGAGCCGTGTGAGTATGCAGTGATCGTCGATCGCATTTCGAACGATGTGCCCTACTATCGCGTGTATCTTAAAAATGCTGTGTTGCAGGGTGTGCATGTGGTGAACAATCCGTTCATGTGGACGGCGGACGACAAATTTTTTCAGGCGTCGCTGGCGACAAAACTCGGCATCACATCCCCGCGTACCGTAGTGTTGCCGAACAAGGATTACCAGCCCGGTATTGTGCACAACGAGAGCCTGCGCAATCTGCGTTATCCAATGCCGTGGCGTGAGCACATTGAATACCTTGGTGGATTTCCTCTTGTGCTGAAAGATGTGTATGGCGGCGGCTGGAAGGGCGTCTACGTTGTGCACAATGATGACGAACTTTTCTGGCGTTACAACGAGAGCGGCCTGCTTACGATGGTGCTGCAGGAATACATCCGCTGGGACAACTATGTGCACTGCATGGTCATCGGCCGGCAGGATGTATACGTTTCGAAGTACGATCCGGTCAATCGGCGCTATCTGCGGCATGACCTGGAGCCGTCGTTGTATGAGCGCGTCGTGCAGGAGTCGCTGAAGCTCGTGCGTGCGCTTGGCTACGATATGAACACCGTCGAATGGGCGATCAAAGACGGCGTTCCGTACGCCATCGATTTTCTCAATCCAGCGCCGGACATGGACATGAACACATGCGGCGTCGAACTTCATCGCTGGTGCGTCGAAAAAATGGCCGACTTGTGCATTCGCCTGGCCAGGTCACCGCGTGTGCAAAATACTCCCTTTCAGATCGTAACCACACAGGCCGGTTAATTTCTCATCGCAGGACATGCAATGTTTTCTTCACAGAAAAAATATTACATGTCCTGCGATGAGTTATCAATTTGGGCTTGAGTGGTTGATTCAAAGCCAACATGTCAATTCAACCCGCAGTCGTCACCGAAATTCGCAACGAATTCCCGTCTCTTGCGCGGCAGCACAATGGCCGCCCGCTCGTGTATTTCGACGCACCCGGCGGCACGCAGACTACGCGTCGCTGTATCGAGCGCATCGTCGATTACTTTCATCGCTGCAATGCCAACACGCACGGCGCGTTCGTGACTTCGGCTGAGAGCGATGCTGTCATTGAAGATGCGCACGAGGCGGCCGCCGATTTCGTGAATGCGCGCAATGCGAACGAGATCGTCTTTGGTCAGAATATGACCAGCCTGGCCTTTGCGCTGAGCCATAGCCTTGGTCGCTGGCTGAACCCGGGGGATGAGATTATTTTGACGCGCCTCGATCACGATGCGAATTTTTCGCCGTGGCATCTAATGGCCGAAGATCGCGGTGTGAAGGTAAACGTCGTCGATATTCGCGACGCCGATTGCACGCTGCAGGTGGATGATTACGAGCGCTACCTCAGCTCGAAGACGCGTTTGGTGTGCGTCGGCCTGGTGAGCAATGCCGTTGGCACACTAAATCCGGTGAAGCAGATCATCGGTATGGCGCACGCCGCGGGCGCGATGACGTTCATCGATGCCGTCGCGGGTGCGCCGCACGTGCCGATCGATGTGCAGGATCTCGACACGGATTTTCTGGCCTGTTCGCCGTATAAATTCTGGGGGCCGCATCAGGGCATGCTGTACGGCAAGTACGATTTGCTCGATCGCCTGCCGGCGTACAAGGTGCGCCCGGCCGACTCGCACCCGCCACACAAATTTCAGACTGGCACGCAGAGCCTGGAAAACCAAAATGGCCTCATCGGCGTGATGGAATATCTCGAATGGCTGGCGGAGCGCACGGGCGCGGTGTACGCAGGGCCGGCACTGCGCAGTGCGCGTGCGGAGAAACTGCACGCGGCAATTCAAATTTCACAGGCGTATGAACAGGATCTGTGCAAGCGGCTGATCGCCGGCGTCACGGCGATTCCGAACCTGCGCTTCTTCGGCATCCGCGAACCTGAGCGCGCTGATCAGCGTGTGCCGACCATCGCGATTCGCATCGAAGGCCAGCATCCGCATGACACTGCTGTGGCGCTCGGGGAGCGCGGGTTCTGTGTGTGGGATGGCAATTACTATGCGATCAATCTGACTGAGCGGCTCGGCGTCGAAGAGAGCGGTGGCATGGTGCGCATCGGGTTGTCGCATTACAACACCGTGGCGGAAGTCGATGATTTTGTGGATGCGCTCGCGCATGTTGCGCGGAAGGGAATTTAACAATGCAGAGGCAACCCATTTTTTTTCTAGGCTTTGGCGGCGTTGGTCGCGCGCTGCTCACGCAGATTCTTGATGCGCGTGAGCAGCATCGGAAGCGCAATGGGCTGAAGCTGGACGTGCTCGGCATCGCAGACAGCGCCGGCGCATTGGTGAGTGAGAAGCCGCTCGGTGATGCGGCGCTGCGGAAGGCGCTGCAGACGAAAATCGACACGGGGCGGTTGCCGGGGCCGGCAGCCACGCGCGCCAATATGCGCACGCTGATCGCGGCGCTGCCGAGGAATGCCATCGTGGTCGATACATCGGCGTCGTCGGCGACGGTGCCTGCGCTGATTCAGGCGAAGCGCCGTGGCTGCGGTGTGGTGCTGGCGAACAAGATTCCACTTGCGGGTGATCTGGCGTGGTGGAATGCGATTGCCGATGCCCGTGCGCGCTGGGAGACGACTTGTGGTTCGGCGATGCCGGTGATTGCCACGTTGAACACGCTGCTGGATTCCGGCGATACGGTGCACCGCATTGAAGGCACGCTGAGCGGTACGCTCGGATACGTGGCTTCACAGCTTGAGGCCGGCGTGAAATTTGGTGACGCTGTGCGCGATGCGAAGATGCGCGGCTATACCGAGCCTGATCCGCGTCAGGATCTTGGTGGGCTCGATGTGGGGCGCAAGGCGCTGATCCTCGCGCGCATGCTCGGCTATCGCCTCGACATGCAGGACGTGAAGGTCGAATCACTGTATCCGAAGCACATGGACAAACTCAGCGTCGACGACTTCATGCGCGACGTGGATTCGCTGAACGAGACGATGGCCGCGCGCGTGGCTGAGCTTACCGCTGATGGCCACAAGCTGCGCTATGCCGCTGTGATCGAGAACGGCAAACTCAAAGCTGGTTTCGTCGGCGCTGATCCGGTGAGCAAGCTCGGCATGTCGCGCACTTCGGACAGCGTAGTCATTTTTCACACCCGCTTCTTCATGGACAATCCGCTCACTGTCAGCGGACGCGGCGCTGGTCAGGACGTGACGGCCAGCGGTGTGCTGGGAGATGTGGTGAGTTTGAGCCGGGTGATGGGAAATAAACTGGCCTGAGTAGGTACGAGTAGAGAGCAGCAGACACATTCTTTGTTCTGACTCTCTACTCTTTTGCCCTTGAGAGCGCGTCTCATTAAGTTGCCCTACAATCTGCGACGCAATTCACGGTGAAATTGCAAAGCTGGTAACTACTCAGGCCAGCCATTTTCCAACGCGAAACACTGATTTGGGCCTGAGTAGTTACCAAAGCCGTCAGCCGTGAAAGGAGAAGAGAAAGACGACGCGGTTAATTATTCCAGTCAGGCTCCGTCACTGAGGCGCGTGCTCGTGCTGAACGTGACGTATGAACCGTTGAGCGTGATTCCAATTGCGCGCGCGGTGCATCTGTTGCTGTCGCAGCGTGCGGAGATGATCGAGGCATCGGACACGTGGATTCGCAGCGAGCATTTTCGCATTGAAGCGCCGGTGGTGATTCGGCTCTTGAACTACGTGCGTGTGCCGCACAATTTGCCTCTGCCGTTGTCGCGTCGCACGCTGCTGCTGCGCGATGGATATGCCTGCCAGTACTGTGGCATTCAGCCTGGCCGCGAGAATTTGACAATTGACCACGTGATTCCGCGTTCGCGCGGTGGCCGTACGGAATGGGAAAACGTCGTCGCTGCATGTGCACCGTGCAATCGCCGCAAGGGAAATCGTACGCCGGAGGAAGCCGGCATGAAGATGACGACCACACCGCATCGGCCGCGCTTCTGGGCTATGGCACTGCTTACGATGGCGAACAATGAGCTGTGGCGCAAATATTTGAACATGTCGGACTGGTCTTGACGATCTTGGGGAGTGGCTAAACTCAAGTAGAGAGAACCCCGTGATTCGCAGACCCTGCTTGGATTTAGTCACGCACCGATCTTGGCGATTGGCGATAGATGATTAATGATTGACCTATGCCGGTTCTGAATTTTCGCCTGCCCCTCATTGTTGCGTTGTTGTCGATCGCCTGTGTTGTCTGGTTTGTGCTGCCGGCGACGGCGCAGCGGCTCGAAGCTGTGACGGGCGAGACGGGTCGTTTGCCACAGCTGCGCGCGTTGTGGAATCTTGCGCTGCAGCAGGCGCGCCCGGCGCCGGCGCTTGATCCGCAGGCGGTCGATGCGACGCTATTGCCGGAAAATTTTTTCGGCGTGAATACTTTCCTCGAGCAGGAAGTTGAACCGGCCAAGCGCGAGCGGCAGCTGCAGATGATTCGCGATGCCGGCTTCACGTTCATTCGTCAGCAATTCCCATGGGCTGACATTGAAATTCACGGTCCGGGAGATTTTGAAGATCGCCGAAATATGCAGCAGGGTGCGATCGATGCATGGGCAAAATATGACAACATCGTCGGTCTTTCCGAGCGCTACGGCGTAGCTGTGTTGGCGCGGCTCGATGCGCCGCCGCAATGGGCGCATGAGGGGTATGCCGACCTCGGTGATTTTGGACCGCCGGCGCGTTTCGAGCGTTTTGCTGAGTACGCCGGTGCGGTGGCGGCGCGCTATAAGGGTCGCATTCGTTATTACCAGGTTTGGAACGAGCCGAATATTTTTCCGGAGTGGGGCAATCAGCGCGTGAATCCCGAAGATTACGCGCGTCTGCTGTGTATGGCGCATGATCGTATCAAGGCAGCCGACCCGGCGGCAATCGTCGTCGCTGCTGCGCTGGCGCCGACTGTGGCGCAGGACGGCCGCGATCTGAGCGATTTGATTTTCTTTCAGCGCATGTATGCCGCCGGCGCCGGCCGTTGTTTTGACGTGGCTGCGGCGCAGGGCTACGGCCTGTTCTCCGGCCCGGGGGATACACGATTGAGCCCGCTGGAGACCAACGTGGCGCGTCATACGTTGATGCGCGACATCATGGTGCGCAGCGGTGACGCGCGGAAGCCGATGTGGTTGTCTGAAGTGAACTGGAATGCGGTTCCGGATCAGCCTGACAAAATCGCCGGCGTTGGCCGTTACGGCATGGTGTCGCTGGAAGATCAGGCGCGCTTCGTGCCGCAGGTAATCGAACGTGCACGGCGTGACTGGCCGTGGGTGCGCGCAATGTCGATCTGGTTTTTCAAACCCGCCAGTGATGCGCGTGCGAACGATTCGATGTATTACTTCCGCATGGTCGAGCCCGACTTTACGCCGCTGCCACTGTATGAATCGATGAAAGTATTTTTGCGCGGGCGGTAAATATGAGTAACTACTCGGGCCCAAGTCGATATTTCCCGCGAAACATGCTATTCCTTCCCCTTCAGGGGAAGGAATAGCATGTTTCGCGTTGGAAAAATGACTAGGAGTTCGTCCAGGCAAAACTTGTGAGCGTCTGCCCTGTACGAACCTTGCCTACAACCCATATTGCGCCCATATTGCGCCCACATTGCGCCCATATTGCGCCCATATTGCGCCCACATTGCGCCCATATTGCGCCCATATTGCGACGCAGCAATTTCCCACGGGTGCGGTTGTGCATCCCAGACCGATGGTCTGGGCTAGGACTGCGTCGCGCCTTTGGCGCTTTTTCAGCCTTGAAAGGGCGTACTTCGATTCAG